>CALUSJ010000025.1 GCA_944323405.1 Candidatus Gastranaerophilales bacterium | reverse complement strand
CTATTGCATCAAAAAACGAAAGATGCTCTTCCTCTGTAAAATCTTTTATCGCATCAGCGAATTTATCACTCGTAAGCGGGCCGGATGCTATAATTACATTCCCGTCAGGGATTTCCGTAATCTCTTCTCTGATAAGTTCAATATTAGGATTTTCTTCAATCTTTTTTGTAACGGCTCTTGAAAAATCTTCTCTTGCTATTGCCAAGGCGTTACCGGCAGGAACGGAGTTTTCATAAGCTATTTTGATAAGCTCGCCGCCTAAGATTTCCATCTCTTTTTTCAAAAGTCCGCTGGCGTTTAGAATATCGGATGAGCCGAGACTATTAGAGCAGACAAACTCTGCGCAGTCACCTGTAACGTGCGCTCCTGTAGTTTTATAAGGCCGCATCTCGTATAATTTAACCTTAATCCCTCGTTTTGCTAATTGTAATGCGGCTTCTGAGCCTGCAAGCCCTGCACCTATTATCTTCACTTCCATCAATACCTGCCGACTTGGTTTCTTCCGTGTTCTTTTGCATAATACAAACCTTTATCTGCCCACTCAATTAAATCCTGCGGAGTTTGAGCGTTATCAGGGAATGTTGCCACACCAAGGCTTATTGTTACATTTGCGGTATCAACAGGTGTTAGGTGGAATGGTTTTTCAGCAACAGCCTTACAAATACGGTTTGCATTATTCAAAGCTTCCTCTGCATCGGTGTTTGGAAGAATTATACTCATTTCCTCGCCGCCATATCTGCATACGTAATCCGTTGTTCTGGAATTTTTCTTTAAGGTCTGTGCTACCTGTCTTAAAACAGCATCACCGGCTTGATGTCCGTATGTGTCATTAAACTTCTTAAAGAAATCAATATCAACAATTATTAATGAAAAAGCTTGATTATACCTTCTTGCAATATCAATCTGCTTTCTCAAAGTATCTTGGAAATACCTGTGATTATAGAGTTCTGTAAGCCCATCAATAGTTGCAAGCTTATATTGATATTCAAAATCTCTAGCTTTCATTAGATACTTTGCAAGGAATGAAAGTGCAAATGCGGCCATAATCGCTATTACAGGGAGCACTATTGGTATCCAGAGGTTATAAAGTTCCATTAAATAGTAAGAAACAAATAAATAAGCTATTGCAAAAAGCGAAGTTGAAAGAAATGCAAATAAAGTTGAGGTTGAAAGCATTACAATAGCACCAACGATTGCGATAACACCGGCTAATATTAAAATATCAACTATTAAACCTGTTTTCTTAATAAAATTATTATCAAGCATATTGTTAAAGAATGTTGCGTGTACTTCTACTCCAGGATAAACACTTTCCTGAACAGGAACACTTTTTGTGTCATGAAGACTCATAGCAGTTGTTCCGATAATAATAATTTTATCCCTGAAATCAAAGCCGCTTTTAACCCCGCCATCCATTTCACGAATTAGCTTATACATTGGAACAATTGTATGCGTGCCGCTTGGCCCGTACCAGTTCAGAATAGCTTCTCCGTCTTTTGTTAACGGAATTTTAGAGCCAAATAACTGTAGATTAGAATTTTTATCAATAGTAAAATCATTGTCCGGCTTTTGTAGAAGATAATCTGCGCCTGCTTTAAATGTCAAATAGGGGTAAAATTTATCTTTGTAAATCATCAAAGGTGCGACAAGTCTTATTATTCCATCACTATTGCGCATAACATTTGTCATTCCGACATTGACATTACCATCCATAAGAGAGTCCAATATCGGCCGGCAATTCAAGAATTTATATTTAGTACTAAAATTTACATTTGATTTATTATCCAAATTAACAGCCAGTCTTCCAGGTAAGTCGACAGGAATTCTTACATCAGTCGGCTGTTCGTCAAAATTCATTGCCGTATAAATATTCGGGTATTTATTCATTGTATCAGCCAGATACTTATCAGCATCTCCTGTCGTCCTTATTGATTTTATAAACATTAGGTCAAATATAATCTGCTGAGGCTTTTGTTTTTCAAGATAATTAATCATATCAGCATAAACATTTCTCGGCATTGGCCATTCGCCGTATTTATCCCATAACATTTCTAGACTAGCATCATCAATGGCTAGAACTACTATATCCTTATTAGGAAGCGGCCTTTTATGAATTACTTGTAATGTTTGACGGTAATCAAATGTTCTGTTTTCTGCAACTTCAAAAAACGAAACAATAACGTTTTTGAGAGTATTATTATTTTGCAAAAGCACAAAACCGATTAAAAATGTTGCCATAACAAGCAGCAAATACGTACCATATATAAACCATTTTGTTTTTACTAAATTCTTCAAAATAAACCTCTCTTCACTTTTGACAACCTACATTCTGAGCCATACAACACCATAAGGCGCTATTCTAAGATGCATCGTCCTGTTTGTAAATGAAATATCAACTTTTACATCATCACCATTCACTAAATTTTTAAAATGATCAATGTGCCCTTCGGATTTTAACACAACATCCATTGGTATAGTAACCTCTGCAACAAGTTTTTCGTCTGAAAGATTATTTATAACAAGGATTTTTTCATCTTTGTAACTTCTTATATATGCAAAGTTAGCTGGAGAAGATGTTTTAAGCAATGTAAACTCTCCTCTTGACATAGATGGCAGTGATTTTCTTAACTCAATAAGATTTTTCACTTTCTTATAAACTTTACTGTTGAACTCATAATAATCTTTTGAAGAACCATAGAATAGCTTTGCAGGAACAGCTCCTCTATGGATATCACGACTGTCAAAATAACTTAACAGTTTGAACTTACCCTTCTTTTGCTTTTCTATTCGTTCTTGTTCACTCTTTTTTGCATTTGCAAAATTATTCCTTACTCCGACTTCATCTCCATAATATATAATAGGAATTCCCGGCATCGACATAAGTATCGAAAAAGCCATTTCTATTCTATCAGGATCATTGTCAAGAAAATTAGCCATTCTGCCGCTTACCCCAAGCCCCTTCCTAAACTCGGCACCTTTTGGAGCCAGGGCATTGTATATAATTTCTCTAGTCTGAGGATCAATCATTTCAAGAGTCAACTCATCATGTACTCTTAAAAATACACCCCAAGCTGAAGTTGAAGGTATTTGAGGAGTTGCTTTATACGCATCTATAAAATATTTCTTATCCCCAGTTACTAATGATGCCCAAATTGCCGGCATATAAGGGAAATGGTATGCAATCTGGAACTCATCAGTTCTTTTTATTTCCTTTTCTTGATTATCAATTGTTGTTTTGAACTTTCTCTCTTTACCAAAATATGGCAATATGTCGTTCGGATACTGGCATGCTTCAGCTTGAATTACGGTTCTTGGAGCCGTCATTTGAATATAACAGCTTATGAGCTTTAAGATAGCATGCGTCTTTGGCAGATTTTCAGCTGTAGTACCATCTTCTTTTGAAAGATAAGGGATTGCATCAAGTCTAAAGATATCTATACCAAGATTAGCCCAGTAATTAAGTGTACCCAGCCAATAATATAAAACTTCTGGGTTTTCCCAATTTACATCTAGCTGAAACGGATAAAAAGTATGATAAAAATAATAGTTTCGGCCGTTTAGAGTAACTTTTCTATAATGATTATCCGTAATTTCTGGGAAAATCAATCTTCTTTTTGAAATTTTTCCGTTTTTTTCCTTATATTCAACAACTGTTCCTATTTTTTCATCTACATATTTTCTATATTCGGGCATTTTATTCTTCACTACAAAGTAGTCTTTCTTAGTAACATCCCCGCGCAAGAATGACTGAAACCACTCATGCTCATCTGATACATGGTTCAAAACCAAATCCGATTTTATCTTGAACCCATTTTTTTTAGCTTCAACAACAAACTCCTTAAACTGGGTTTTGCCGCCTAAATCTTCTCTGATATTTCTAGGATTTCTCACATCAAACCCGGCGTCCGACATCGGAGAATCGGCAAAAGGTAGTAAATAAAGAGTCGTCACACCCAAGTCCTTCAAATAATCAAACATCGCCGAAGTATCCCTAAATGTATTTGGTTTTTCTGGAGTCACAACACCAAATTGATCAACATAAAACATATAAATAATTTCATCTTTATACCAATCATCAACTCTATTCAAATCCTCTTGTTTTAGCTCCGCTGAACGCTTTTCTACAGACTTTTGAGCTATTTCCATAACTCTATCATATATTTCTTTAGCATTTTTCTCGCCATATATTTCCACAATACAACTATATATCTCATTTTCTATTCTCTTTGGAACCACAAGAGTTTCTTCCGATTGTTGTACTTTAGTTTCATCAGAAGCAGCTAAAACAACTATAGTATTGGATAATGCTAATAGCAAAACTAAAAACAACGATAGTAATCTTTTATACATAATTAAAAACTCCTCCATAAGTATTTTACCATCTAAACACAAAAAAGCCATGCAGTTTTCTGCACGGCTCAAATTTGGGGATAATAATCGGTATATTTTTGAGTCTACACCTCTATAAAAAGCCTTCTACCTACTATGTTAGGTTTATTATTGTAATAACCTGCAAAATATCCTCCAGCAACAGGTTTATTCTGTCCATAGTTTGCAAACGGATTGGCATTATGCGGTGTTACAAATGGATTACCAGAAGTAGCCGCAAAAGGATTTGAACCAGCAGTTCTGGATATTCCATTCGACGCATTCGCCGGAGTTGTTAATACTCTTGTTAATAAATTTACAAGTTCTGCCATCTTTTGACCTTTCTAGAATGGTTTTAATGATTTTTTATTCATTGTCAATATTTCTGTCGGCATAAATTCCGCAAACTTTAAACAAAACCATAAAACATCAACTAAAAGTATTAAATTTTGTAACAAAAAAGCAATTTTAACAATGGTATATACTTTATATATACAAGGAGAGTATATGTCAGAACCATTAACAAGATTTTTAGATACCGCCCAAGAAAATAATGTTGATGATATTCTATTAAAAGCACCTAAGACACAAGGGGTAATACATGACCTTGAGAATTTTGGCGGGGATCTAGGAGAAAAAGTCGAAAAGTTCTTTAAACACCTCCCGTTAAAACCAGCAGGTCCGACTCCCACATATCAAGAATCGGCTTTCGTAAAGCCTCAAAAGGAAACTACACTATATAATGTAACAAATACAGAGCAAAAGCTTCCTGTCGTTACAAAAGTTTCTAATCTTTTCAAAGATGCTTCCTATAGAGTCAAAGGTCTTACAGCCTCAGCAAAATATAAAAACGGTTGTTTATACGCTGGAGAAAAAGTCGGCTTTGGCTGGGATAAAACTCAAAGCCAGGTTAAACAAGCACTCAAAGCACAATACAACGTTGGCAATAGCAAAACAAGCATTGAATACACCCGGCAGAATCCAGAACATACTTATAGCATATCAGTATTTAATCAAACAGGAAACAATGGTTTGACAACATCTTATTCCAATAAAAAAGGCGTTCATTCTGCCCTGTCTATTGATGAGCACAGCGCAGCACTCAATGTTGGTTATAACAAAAATCTTAGACAATGCAACGTTGATTTGAGCGCTTATGCGACAAGCGGCGACAAATATTCCAATCCTTTTGTTGGTGTTTCGGGAAGAGTAACTTTTTAATAAATCTCCCCTCTTTTTTACATAAACTTCTGTGTTAAAATTATAGTAGAATAGTGAGGTTTTATGTACGAATTCCCTTTTGAACTGGATGATTTCCAAAAAGAAGCGTGTAATTGTATTACAGAAGGAAAAAGCGTTGTAGTTTGCGCTCCAACCGGAGCCGGAAAAACAGTTATAGCAGAGCACGCCATTCATTGCGCCTTAAAAGAAGGGAAGAAAGTTTTTTATACAACACCTCTAAAAGCTTTATCCAACCAGAAATACAACGATTTTTCAGAAAAATACGGTTCTGAAAAAGTTGGACTTCTTACCGGTGATACTTCTATAAACAGAGGCGGGCAAATTGTTGTTATGACGACAGAAGTCTTTAGAAATATGCTTTACGGCACTAATTTCGGCTCTGTTACAGATAACCTTAAAGATGTAAAATATGTTATCTTAGATGAAGTTCATTATATGAATGATGAACAGAGAGGAACAGTTTGGGAAGAAAGTATAATCTATTGCCCGACAAATGTTCAGATAATTGCCCTCTCCGCTACGGTTGCAAACGCAGATAAACTTACTGAATGGATTAATACGGTACATTCAAAAACGGAACTTATTAACACTGATTTTCGTCCTGTGCCGCTGAGATTTTATTATTTTGACTCATCCCAGCCGAATACGCTGCTTCCGCTCCTTACGCCAAACGGAACTTTGAATAAAAAAATTAAGCCGGAAAAGAAAGTCTTTAGGCGTGGAAAAGCCGTTCAAAAGCGTAATACGGTAAAAGATGTGGTCAGAAACTTGCAGGAAAAAGACATGCTCCCTGCAATATATTTCACGTTTTCAAGAAAAAAATGCGATGAACAGATGGAAAACTGTG
>CALUSJ010000024.1 GCA_944323405.1 Candidatus Gastranaerophilales bacterium | reverse complement strand
GGTACTTGAGACATATTATTATGGGAAAAGCAGGGCTTAGAGAAGGCGATGTATTTAACGCTAAAAACCTTCAAAGAGCAATGAAAGAAATTAACCGTGAAGATTATGTTCAGGTTCAGACAGAAGTAGAGCGTGAACCAGAGGGTGATGAAAATACTGCAATTACCTTGAATGTAAGAGACAGATTCCCGGTTAACCTGAATTTCTCATATGACGATTACGGCCGTTCTTATACCGGAGCTCAAAGAGTTTCATTCCTTGTCGGTATGGATAACTTAACAGGATTGGGCGATAAGATATATGGCGGTACAATTTTATCATCAGGCGCAACAGGCTGGATGGCAGGTTATTCACTTCCGGTATCATCCTATGGCACCAGATTATCGTTCGATTTTTCTGACTCACACGTTAGATTAGGCGGTCCTTATAAATCTCTGAATGTTAAAGGTAATGCTCAAAGTTACTTCTTTAAATTAACTCAGCCTTTAATTCAAACAGCTAAAACTGATTTGATTTTCTATACAGGTTATGATTATGTAAACGCAAATACTTCTGCCAATATTACAGGCAATCCGTTGCGATTATCAACATATAACTTGAACGTATGGCGTTCCGGCTTGTATGGTATGACAGATGATAATTACGGACGATGGATTGGTAATTTAGGCGTAGACTTCGGTATGGGCGGAGACGGCCACGGAGCAATACAGGATACAACATTCTTTAAAGTTACTGCTGGCGCAACCCGTGTTCAAAGATTATTCGGAAGAAGTATGGGTATTGTAAGAGTAGGCGGTCAGTATTCACCAAACAAACTGTTCGCAGCTGAACAAATGCAAATGGGCGGGCCTTATACATTAAGAGGCTATCAGCCGGCTGAGTTAATCGGTGACTATGGTGTAACAGGTACTGTTGAATACCGTTTCCCAATCCCATTCTTAGATAGATTGTGGCCAAAAGTAGATGAAAGACTTAGAATTGCTGTATTCTACGATTGGGGCTGGTTAGGTGAAAACGGCAATATCTATAATTACCCGCAGACATTCTTGCATTCAGTTGGTTTCGGTACTTATATTAACTTTACTGACTGGCTGACTGCTCAAATCGGTGTAGGCTTCCCGCTTGGTCGTTCATATGATGAGAATACTGCAAGATTTTACTTTAGTGTAAACTCTGATTTGGATAGACTGATACCACTGAGAAATCCAGAGAAGTTGTAAAATAAATCAAAAAGGGGCGGCTGATGAACAGCCGCCCCTTTTTTAGTTTTTCTGATATTTTTTGCCTTACCCCTTTTTATTACCTCTTATTTATGATAAGTTTCACCCTTTAATATTTTGAACGCTCTATATATTTGTTCAACCAGTAAAAGTCTTGCAAACTGGTGTAGAAATGTCATTTTCGAAATACTTAATTTAAAATCTGCTTTTTCAGATACTTTTGGAGAAAGTCCGCAGGAAGAACCTATTACAAAAACGAGTTCACTTACTCCGCTTTTGATTATCTCATCAATTTTAAAAGCGAATTCTTCAGATGAAAGCTGTTTCCCTTTTATTTCAAGTGTTATTATATAAGAGTCTTTTTTTATTTGGCCTAGAATCTTCTCGGCTTCTTCATCAAGAGCCTTTCGGACTATATTATCGTCACGGATTTCAACAGGCTGTAATTCAATAATTTCGACAGAAGCGTATGGTCTTAAGCGTTTCAAGAATTCATCAATCCCTGCTTTTAAAAATGTTTCTTTTATTTTTCCTAACGCAATAATCTTTATTTTCATATAATCAATTTAATCAGAATTGCCTGCGAATGTAAACATTTGTAAAAATGTTGCTTAATACCCTCAAATTTTTTATTGTTCAGGCATTATACAATCAGGTGAAATGTATGAATATAAAATTCAGTCCCAATATAAAACCTTTGTATGCTCTTAGAAATAGCAGGTTAGCAATGCTGGTGTCTGTAAGTGGAGTATTTGCAGCAAACAGCTTGTCTGAAGCAAAGGTGAGTGACAGTTTTTTTAGTTCGCCTCAGCCTACGGGTATATTTGCTGCTTTTGGACTTAGTGGTATTGCGCCTGTAGTGAAGAGATTAAAAGATTCGGATAACAACTTTGAAATCTCAGAAGTTCCGATAAAAGAATTATCAGAAGAAGAGTATCAAAATTTCAGGGCAGAAGTTGAGAAGAAAAAAACTAATTTGAACGAAAATAATCAAAATATTTTAAAACATATTCCATTGAATGATTACAATATACAATGTTTAGTAAAAATTATTGACAGTAATGAGCTTTTTTATAAATTTTACAATTCCTTGTATTTCAACAATATAAATTCAGCTAAGTTTTTTGATTATATGTTCCAGAGAAAAGGAGAAATCTCAGAAAAACTTGGAGAGGATTTTCTTTATGCAGGTATTCATAATACAATTGACAGCCAGAATGATTTGGAGCTTAAGCTAAAGCTTTTGAACTATGGATTAGAAAATCCAGAGCTGGGTCGCAATGCGAAATTTGCAGAGATTTTGCGAAATGCAAGAAGTGAAGAGGACGCTCATTCGACATTTGCTCATATAAGAAAATATGGTGTACTGCCTAAAAAACGCCAGGATTTCAATATTAGATTTGGTGAAAAAATTGCTACAAAGATTTTGGAAGAAATCGCTTTTGTAAAAGAAAAGTTCAATGTAAATTTTGACTATTTAGAAATGTATTCAAATTTTTATAATGAACCTTATTTAATCTTTAGAGGTTCTGGAGAGAGGTGTGAAGATACTTTGTTCAAATTTGATGCTGATACAGGTGAGCTTATTTCATTTGAGAGCAACAATACGCTTTACAATATGAAAAAACAAACTGCAACAATACTAACCCCTCAGAAGGTAAAGAAAAAAAATGGTTCATTTTTGGGTGTTGACAAGCTCTTAGGTGCAACATTAGAAACATTTAGTATGAGAGATGGCGGGTTTATAAACAAAAGCGGGTTTAGTGAAAGCAAAATAGGCGGCGAGTTTGAAAATTATGAGATTACGGAAGATGGCAGGGTATACAAAAACGGTTTGATAGAAATAGATAATCGAAAAGGCGAACATATAGAAAAACATCTTATTTCTCCTGATGGAACTGTGACAGATTATGTTTTTGCAAATGATGAAGAAGGAAACCGCTATTTTTACTATAAAATAACTGATGAGAATAAAAAAATATTATATGAAACAACTAAGAAATTTAGAGTTTTGTCTGAAAATCATTTTCAATCTGTGACTGACGATATTGAATACGATATTGTTTTTGAGAAAGACAAAATCCGGGTTAAAAAACTTGATGAAAACAACAGAACGGTAGAATACAGAATAAAAAAATTTGATGATGAAGATTATGAAAATTTATCGGA
Source organism: Candidatus Gastranaerophilales bacterium (assembly GCA_944323405.1). Lineage (GTDB taxonomy): Bacteria > Cyanobacteriota > Vampirovibrionia > Gastranaerophilales > Gastranaerophilaceae > CAG-196. Next base: position 5,789 of record CALUSJ010000024.1, on the reverse strand, counting down.
TGTCATCAAACAGTGTTGTAATGACAGTGATATAAATAAGAGTTTATTGGAGGGTGATATTTCGCTTGGTGAAATTGCTCATGACAAAAAGCTTATTGATAAATATATTGTTGATGAAAGAATTATTGATGCATTAAAAGATTTGTCAGGTGAAGAGTGGTTTGCAATAAAGAGAGCTGATGTATACGCTCTCATATCAGATAATGATAATGACACAGCACAGAGTTTAGGGAAATGTGTCCAGGTCGGGAAAGATTATTTTTTATTATCAGTACTAGAGCACGAAATCGGGCATGAAAAAGCAAATGCTTTGAATCTTGAAGATGATGATGATTTAAAAAAGATTTACGAATATGAAAGGATGCTATTTGTAGCGAACGTACCAGGGTTTGCGGTAGAGCAGGCTGGTTATTTTTTAAAAGATATAACCTCCAAAGGGATTTTAGAAACGGCAGCCGAAGCTAATTTAATAATAAATGCTCCTGTAAAATGGAAAAATTTAGGAACCAGAACAATATTTTTGCAGCAATATTTCCCCAAAACCATTGCGTATATTGCAAACAAATATAGGACTTTAGGTTAGTTTATAGATTTAGTAGAAGTTAAAGAATATTAGTAATTTTCCACTATATGAATGATTGCTTATAAAACTTGTTTTTATATAATTAATATGTATACTGGGAGAGGTTTTAATGAATAGACGTTGGTACGATTCAAATGAACATACTGAAAAAGCTTTGTCTTTGCTTAAAAATATGGATTCTGAGAGGCGTCAGGCTTTATCAAGGGATTTAACGAATGTTGTAAGACAGATTAAGGAAATGCATGAAGAAGACGAAGAGCAGGATGTTAGTATTGGCATAGACAGGGTTTTGGGATTATATAAGCTCTCTAATTCCAGAAGATGGTATGATAAAGTCAGCATTCTTTCTTATGCTCTAAAAACAATGTCCACTCTTCCCAAAGAAGATTTTTATAATATAATGGAAGGTCTCTCCACATCGCTTTCTGCTTAATAAGTAAGTTAAAGCGAATAGTTTCAAAGTTGCTGGGTAATAAAAACGCCATGAACGATTGTTGGTTTAAGATATCAGATAAAATAAGATTTTTACTAGTCGGTGGTTTTAATGCCGGCGTGTCTTATCTTATATATTCAGCAATTTGTCTTATATTAGGTTCATCAGCATACCAGATTGCACTTGCTCTAGCCTGGATTATATCGTCAGTCATTTCTTTTACGACCCAAAAGTTCTTGGTATTCAAAGGCAGCAAAAACTGGGCAAAAGAATATATTAAATGCTGCACAACCTGGTTTTTCAGCTATTTAATAAATGCAGGATTTCTTGAACTGTTTGTAAAATATCTACATTTGAATGTCTTTTTAGCGCAAATTATAGCAACACTTATTGCAGCTGTGTTTACTTATTTTCTATTCAAAAAATTTGCATTCAGAGTAAAAAAATCTACCTAATCTATTCTATTGGAAGTTGTATCTAAATGAGTTCTGAATACCCGCTGTTACAGCACCTTTAGCAGATTCGTATTCAGCATTAACCATATCCAGTCTTTGTTGATATTCCTGCATCTGCAAATCTAGTTTTTTCTCTAATACAATAAGCTTATCTCTTCTGGCTTCAAGTTTTTTAACCGCCGGATTTTCAGGATCTAAATCATTGCCAAGAGCCATAATCTCTTCAGATGATGCAACCAATTCCATTTTGGCAGCAGCAATCCATTGTATTTTTGACTCAAGCGTTATTTTATACGCCGTTAAATACATTGTCCTGAAACTTGAAGCAATTAATCCCATAGCTTGTTCCTTCTATCTTAGTTGGTTTAGATTCTTGCCTTTCAGGAATGTATGTTCGTTGCTTTCTGCGATTAAACTTTCCATTTTGTGAAGCTGGTATTTGTGATAATTAACCCTGTATTTTATCATCTTCTGCTTCTGCCTTATTGTAAGCATTCCTTTCAGGCTTGATATCAATGTTACGGCCAGTTCCTTAAACGGATTTTTACGTCTGAAAAACGACTGCGCAAAATTCATAAAATTCACTAACCGTTTTATACTTTGTTGTAGTTCTTCACGCATAAGCTTTCACTCCTATGCATTCCAAGCCTACATGTATTATAAAACATGTAATCGTGAATAATTGCCTGTTTTTTAAAGAATTTGTTACAATTGTTAACATGCTATTCTGAGTTTTTCCTTTTGTCGGTGATACTCGTAAATACAAACCTTTTTTTGTAATAATCGTTTTGTACTATATTATTACTTAACGGCATTTTTTTCAAAAACTTTAGGTTTTTGGAGCTAAAATCCCCATATTCGTTACAAAAATTTACAAAAGCTGTAATTGTTCTAACAAGCGGATTGTTAAAAATAATATCTAACATTATTCTCAAAAAAGTACGTTCTCTCATACATTTTCTCATCCAGAGATTTCAATTTCTCAATTATTATAAGTCTTGAATATCTTTGCTTGCAGATTCAATATCATCTTTAAGCATTTTTCTTACGACATCTGATTGTGTGTCGAGCATTTTACAAACCGTTTCGATATTAGCAACTTTTTGTGAAAGTATAGTATCAGCGTTAGCAATAACGTTGCTAGAAACTGTTTGGTAAGCAGATAGTGCTGCAGATGTTGTACCTTGCATTAAATTCCCCATAACAACTGCTGGAAGTCCGAATTCTCCTAAATACGGTGCTGCTGCCGTCATGATTCCGCCCCATCCTGATATAATACCAGCTAGCGGCATAAGTATATTAGCAGCTCCGATTCCATAACCGTTTGCAGTACCTACTCCATACGCAGCTGTACTTGCAATATCTGCAATGCTTCCTATTCCTGATGCGTAACCTGTTGTTGCACCGTCAGAAGAACCAAAACCTGTTAATAAATCACCGATAGATGAAGCTCCGCCTGTTGTATAGCCGCTTTGTCTGTAACCATAATTAGCCGCATAACCGCTCGGGAATCCTGAGTAGTTACCTAGGCTGTTTACTCCAAAGGATGAATAAGTTCCTGTAGTGCCGCCTGTTCCGCCGGTGTACTGGTTCCAGTATGAAGTGCCGGGGATATTCATTGCGGTTGTTCCGCCCAATGTTGTCATAAAAGCTGATGGAGCAAATAAGCTTGCAAGCTGGTATAAAAAACCGCCTGCGGCTTCAAAACCCGTACCAGAACTTCCAGAGCCTGCTACGGTTAAATCTCTTAATCTGTCATATGTTTCATAGAGCATAACTTTTGCATCAGCTGAGGCTGAGCCGAATCTGTTTGCTATTACTAAGTATCCATCGTTCTTGTATGACATTATCTTATCCTTTTAAGTTTAGAAGTTGTCCAGTTTAGAAGTTGAGAAGAAATTTTTGTTTATTATTTTTGTTTATTTAGTTTATTTGCTGAAAAACAATTTATACTCAATTTCTAAACTCATAAACTTCTTTTTATGCTGCTATTCTATTATCCGCCGAATGTCTTGAATGAGTCTTCAACGTTATCTTTGACTATCTTTTGTACTGCATCAATTTCTGTCGAAAGAGCATTCTGTTCTGTATCAAGCTGTTTTAGCCTTAATTCTAGCTGCTGGTCTTCCTGCTGGATTAAGGATGTTTTTGCATTGATATCCTGAACCATTTTGTCGTATTGTGCACTTGCATAATAGTATTCATTCATTGCATCTTTATAGGCATTGTCGTCTGTTATTGTTTCCATATTAAGAGTGTATGTAACAGAATCATCTTCAAACCTTACAGATGTAAACCGTCCGTTGCCGTCTGTTTCTAATAAAGCTTTTTTTGTTTCTTCCTGCTTTGTTGAAACGTATGATGCATTGTAGTAATTAAGCTTATCCTGATGATCAATATTGTTGATGCCGTCACCGCTTGCATATGAAGCGTTCAAATCTTCAAATGTTGTATAATAAGTAGTGCCGTTCATTGTGAATGTATATATGCCGCCGGTGTATCCGTCATAATCATTAAAACAGGCTGATATTGAATCATCAATACCTTGAGCCTTCATATCCTTTACAATTTGGCGCAACTCTGCAAGCTGATCTTCTGTCGGCTCTACGATTAATTCAAGTTCGCAGTTTCCAATATAAGTTGGTCTGTCAAGGCTTTCATAATACCTTTCTGCTTCTTGATATGCATTTCTTGCTGCTTCTAAATTATCTTCAGCTATGCCGATTTGGTTGTTATAACTAGCTGCGATGTTTTGAATAGTGCCCTCTGTTGTTTCATTCCCAACTACATAAGCCGGCAGGATTGTCTGTGAGCCCCCGGATGAGCCTCCGTTCAAGTTTCTTAGGTCTGATCTGAAAGCAATTGTTCCATCAGCAGAATTATAATAAACATTCGCATAATCGACCGCTACATCTTCTTCGAGAGCGCCTAAATCAATTAGTTCTTGAATAGAAGCTTGAACAGTTGCCTTATCATCTTCCGAAAGCTTATTATAACCAGTAAAGACCGCTTCTTGAGGGGTCAGCATCGCTCTTAAAGTTTCAGTACCGGCATATTTAGTATTAGTCCCATCATCAGAATAATAATTTCCATCTTCTCCAAGATAATACGTATTTCCTGCACTGTCCTGATAAGTCGGTCTGCCGGTGCCGTTTAATGTCGGGATGTTGTATGTGACAGTATATGCATCATTTTCTGTACTATAACTGCTTGCAGAAATGCGTGTATACATATCACTGTTTTCATAGTTATAAAGATTAGCAGCTTCTTCTTTTATCTCCGCAAGAGCTGCATTTGCTTCATCAAAAGCCGCCTTTTTCTCTGTAAGAGTTTTCATCGCAAGTTCAATCTCGTCAACCGTGGCACTCTGGCCTGATGAAAACTGGACTTGAGGGTCTGGAAGCTTTTTCTGAGAACCTGTATAAATATCTTTGTAAGTATGGCTGGTTACTACATAGTTGTAATCCTCTTCAGGAGTCGCAAGTTGGTTCCAACTATCAATAGTGTATTCATTTACTCCATCGGTGTATGAATACTGCATTTTCGTGAAGTCTTGTGTGCTTGGAGGTACAGGAACGCTTAAACCCAGCATCTGATTAAACAAATTGGCTGTTTGGTTTGATAAAACCGTTCGTGCCTGGTTTATCTGCTGTCCTTCATATTCACAATTAGATTTCCGTGCTACCAGTGCTAAATACCTGGCCTGTGATGCTGCCATACCCATATGAGCATTCTCCTATATAGTTTCTGTACTTATATTCCTGTTTTAATTATTACTTGTAAAAAGTCAATCTTTTCAATACCATTATATAATATTTAACCGATATTAATATAATGTATTAAGGAAAAATCAACCGCTTATACTAATAGATGTTGCAAAAATACAGTGTTTGGAGGATGGGTGAAGGGCTAGTGACTAGTGAGTAGTGAATAGTGAATAGGTGAAGCGTGAAGGGTAAAGGGAGCATTTTGGGGTTTAGAAGTTGAGGGTGACTAGTGAATAGTGAATAGTGACTAGTGAATAGGTGAATAAGGGTGTAGGTCAAGCACTGCCTAGCTTCCTGTCATTGCGAGGACGATTAGGACGAAGCAATCCAGCCGATTAATAACGAATAGGTGAAGCGTGAAGGGTGAAGGGTGAAGGGAGCATTTTAGGGTTTAGAGGGTGACTAGTGAGTAGTGACTAGTGACTAGTGAGTAGTGAATAGGTAAATAAGTTAATAAGTAAATAAGGACGTAGATCAAGCAATGCCTGACTTCCTGTCATTGCGAGGACGATTAGGACGAAGCAATCCAGCTGATTAATAACTATTACATT
>CALUSJ010000023.1 GCA_944323405.1 Candidatus Gastranaerophilales bacterium | reverse complement strand
TTACAGAAATTTTATCTATACTTTGCTTAACAAAAGCTATTGGTAAATACAACACAACCAATAACCTGTGATTACACAATTTAAACAACTCAAACAGCGATATATCATAACCTTTTAATTTATGAAATAAAGCAGTAACAATTAATCTTGATTTTGCTGAAACAAATTTTTTACTTATCCCAAATTGACTTTTCAGCCATTTTTCCATTGTTAAGTAAATAAGCATTTCAGAAAATGTATTTGTTTGGCGCAAATTATTCGATTTAGCAATAACATTTTCTGATAAATTTGATCTCATATACCTATAAGCACTCAAAGTTTTGTTAATTCTAACAATATCGCCTTGTACCAGAACAATTAAATAAAGCATTATGTCAAAAATTTGTCTATTACAAAGCAACATATTTAAATTATTAAAATTCGTTGTTTTTTTAAAAAATAATGTAGATATATGTCCAGGTATTTTATAAAAATCATAATTTTTAAGTGAATATATATTTTGTATTTTTTCCCAATTTAATCTTTGTATAGTTTTTTCTTTTTCTAATTCTGATACCAACAAAACATCATGAATTACTCCTATAAATCTATTATCTTTTAAAACTTGCATTTGCAAAGCAAGTTTATCTTCAGAAATCCAAAAATCATCACCTTCGCAAAATGCTATATAGTCACCTTTGGCTTTTTTTAACAAATCAACTATATTCGCCGATGCTCCTATATTTTGCTTTCTTAAAATAAGCTTTATATTATTAGGATATCGTTTGTAATAATCTAATAATATTTTTGGTGTATTATCTGTAGATGCATCATCACCAATTAATATTTCTAATTCAGCATTTACCTTTTGAAATAAAATGCTTTCTAAGCACCGTTTGATAAACAATTCCTGATTATAAGTTATCACTAATACCGATATACATTTCATGTTATTTACTATATTGCCACTTTTTTATATACCTAAAAATACACTGTGGCATCAAACCTATCAGTACAGGCTTTATAATATATGGCAACCCTTTTAATAAAATTTTATTTTTTCTATAACCTATATATCTAACTTTTGCTTCTGCTATGCGGTCTTTCATCGGTCTATACTTACGGACTCCATTTTCAACATAATAGTCTATTAAAGGTTCCTGAAAGTTATAACCTTTAAATCCTTTACTGTATAAATCCATTACTAATGTATAGTCTTCACAGCGTTTGTTAATTTTGTCCGTACTATATCCGTTTATTTCTAAAAGCACTTTTTTTCTAAAAATCATACTTGGATGAATAAATGGGATATTCCATAAAAAATCTTCTTTTTGTGGATATTCAGGCATTTTTAATATTCCCCAAATACCATTTTCGTTAAAAACATTTGCTATACTGCCAACAAAAGCATAGTCTTTAGATGTTTCTAAAAATTGTATCTGTTTTTCAAATCTGTCTTCTTGCGCTACATCATCATCGTCCATTCTGGCTATGTATTTCCCTTTTGAAAATGTAAGACAATAATTTAATGCATAAGCTAATCCTTTATTTTCTTTATATCCAACTATTTTGATTCTTTTGTCTAAATCAGCTACTTTTTGTAATACTTTTAAAATATTATCGTAAGATCCATCATCACATATAATAAATTCCCAATCTTTATAGCTCTGATTAATTATAGATTTTACACTTCTGTATAGCGAATCTATATTTTTACAGTTATAAACACCCATTATTACTGAAACTTTAGGCATTTATTTCACCATTTTTCTTAAAAATTTATTATATATATATGTTCTAAAGTTATTAGGCATCAATCTTACAATGCTTCTGATAATTACATTACACAAAAATCCCAAGACAGATATAAAACCTACTTTTAACATAATTTTCTGAAACTTATAATCCTGCTTCAAATACTGCCTCCCACCACGACGCGCAAACATTTCTTTATCTGCACGTACATTAACTAAATATTCCGGTATGTTAGCTGCTATATATCCTTTTTGCAACATCCTTACCCATAAGTCATAATCTTCAAACCATAAAAAGTCTCTGTAGTTTCCTGCTTTCATTATTGCTTCTTTTTTTAATACCATTGTCATATGCCTGAGCGGATTTCTTTTCTTGGCAAATTTTAATATTTCTTGATGTTTGCACGGTAATTTAGTTAGCGTATCTGGTTTCTTTTCGTCTTTGCTGAATTCTGCTATCCATGTTCCTAACAGTGCTATTTCAGGATGTTTTTGTATATAATTAAACTGTTTTTCAAATCTATCTCGTTTTGATATATCGTCGCTGTCCATTCTGGCTATGTATTCGTATTTACACGCTTTTACACCATCTCTTAACGCTAATCCAAGACCTCTGTTTTCCTTAAAAGCTAATATTTTAAACAGTTTTGAATTTTTTTTTTGAAAATCTTCTATACATTCATCAAGTTCTTTAGTTAATAATCCGTCTTTTACTATCACAATTTCTGTTGGTTTTAATGTTTGATTTACTATGCTTTCTAATGCTGCTTTTAGATATTCCGGCTTTTCTTTTTTGTATACGGAAATAAGAACGGAAAATTGTATATCTTCTGCTTTTTCAATATGCGCCTTTGCATTTAATGACAATTTTCATCGTCCTCCATAACAGCATTAAATCAAGCCATACGCTCCAGTTGCGTACGTACCAACTGTCAAGCTGTACTCTTTGTTTGTAGTCTGTGTCGCTTCTGCCGCTTACCTGCCACATGCCGGTTATGCCCGGTTTTACCATAAGGTAGTCTTCTATGTATTCTCCATACCTTATCATTTCATCCCTTATTATCGGGCGCGGCCCTACAAGGCTCATTTCGCCTTTGAGTACGTTGAATATCTGCGGCAGTTCATCTAAGCTTGTCTTTCTTAAAAATTCCCCGCTTTTTGTTATGCGTGGGTCGTTTTTTAATTTAAAATCTTTCTCCCATTCCGCTTTCGCTTCCGGATTTGTTTTTAGAAGCTGCTCTAAACGCGCTTTGGCATCTACGCACATGCTGCGGAATTTATAGCAGTTAAATTCTTTGCCGTTTTTGCCTATACGCCTATTTTTAAAGATTTCCGACCTAGGTGAGTCTTTGTATATCCATAAGGCTATTACCAATAATATTGGGCTTATTGCTATCGTTCCAGTTATAGTTAGTACGTAGTCAAAGATTGTTTTTATCCACCTGTTTATTGGCCTTGCAAGGTTGTTTTTAAGCCTTAACAGCATTAACTTTTCATTAAACAGGCTTTCTGCTTCTATGCCGCCCATTGGTACACCTACAAGGTTTGGTATTACGCCC
>CALUSJ010000022.1 GCA_944323405.1 Candidatus Gastranaerophilales bacterium | reverse complement strand
ATAAGTACAAAGACCTTCCGGCAGGCGAGGAAACAGAAGATTTCTATTCCGTAGCAGGCAGGGTTATGGCAATCAGAAATTCAGGAATGTTTATTGACCTGATGGATGCAACGGGTAAAATCCAAATCTTTTCACATAAAGATAATATGGATCCTGAAATGGTTAAAACATTAAAACTTGTTGATATTGGTGATATCTTAGGATTTGCAGGAACAATTAGAAGAACCCCCAGGGGCGAGCTTTCAATAAAAGCAAAAACTTTTAAAATGCTCTCTAAATCATTGCTTCCGCTTCCTAATAAACAGATTAGCGAAGAGAAACTGGAGCAGTTAAAATCTTATCACACCATGTCTGATACAGAAACTAAGTACAGACAGAGATATGTGGATTTGATTGTAAACGAAAAAACCAGAGATACTTTTAGAAAAAGAAGCCTGATTATCCAAAAGGTGAGAGAATATTTAACCAAGCAGGGTTTTCTTGAAGTTGAGACTCCAATGCTTCATACTCAAGCATCAGGAGCTAACGCAAGACCGTTTATTACGCACCACAATGCTCTTGATATGGATTTGACCTTAAGAATTGCGCCGGAGCTTCACTTGAAAAGACTTATGGTCGGCGGGTTGAGTGAAAAAATCTTTGAACTCTCCAGATGCTTTAGAAACGAAGGTATCGATACACGTCATAATCCTGAATTTACTATGATTGAACTCTATCAATCTTATGTAGATAATAATGAAATGATGGCTTTGACCGAAAACCTTGTTGCTTATGTTGCACAGGAAGTTTTGGGTACAACTAAAATCCAGTACGGAGAAAACGAAATCGATTTAACCCCGCCTTGGGATAGAAAAACAATGCTCGGCGCTATTAAAGAAATGACAGGTGTCGATTTCGGCGAATTCTTTACTGCTAAAGAAGCTTACGATAGAGCAAAATCAATGCATATAGAAGTTGATGAAGAAATGAACTGGGGACAGATTGTAGAAGCAGTTTTTGAGGCAACAGTCGAGCCTACTCTAATCCAGCCGGTTCATATTATTGATTACCCAAGAGAAATCTCTCCGCTTGCAAAAGTTCACAGAGATAACGACCGCCTGACAGAGAGATTTGAAACCCGTGTAAACGGATGGGAGATTGCTAATGCGTTCTCTGAATTAACTGATCCGATTGACCAGCGCTATCGTTTTGAGGCTCAAGCACTGGCTAAAGCAAACGGAGACGAAGAGGCAATGTCTATTGATGAAGATTATATAAATGCCCTTGAATACGGTCTAGCTCCGACAGGCGGTATGGGAATGGGAATAGACAGACTCGTAATGCTTCTTACGAACTCTCCAACAATAAGAGATGTAATTGCATTCACAACATTGAAAAAAGTCGAAAATTAGATTAAGAATAATAAAAAAGGGGTGGATAAAAATGTCCTTCCTTTTTTTATTAACTAATTACTTTATTTAAAACTACGCAATACGTTATCCTGCAAGCTCTCTAGTATTCGGCTGCTTTTTATGACTTGCATAGTAGCCAATAAAACCGGCTAATCCAATAATTAAAGCGCCCGATAAAATTTTAAATTTTGAGATAGAAGAAGCTTCTTGGGGGGATAAATATAGTTTTTTTGCGTTGTTATAAAATAAATCATCGATAATTTTATCAGCCTCCAACATTAAATCTTTATCTGTTTTGATAGAAGTTTTTATTTGTTCGATAAAGTTTGCATAAGTATTTCTGGCGCTCTTACCTTTAAATCTTGCAAGCGGAGCATCTGTTCCAAACATAAGCCTATATGATTGGTCGCCATATTTCCAATTTTTATCACCAATACCCTTAAGCCGTTTAATAGCTTTTACAATATGTTCTTGCGGCTGATCAATATCAACCCAAGAAATATCCGCATATAAATTAGCATCTCCCTTTTTAATAGATTCTATCAAAATTTCAATGGCTTTATCGTGTGCTTCTTGCCAGCCGGCTCCAAGGTGCGCCATAATAAATGGTGTTTTGGGATATTTTTTTGCAAGTGAATATATATTCTCAGGATCTGAAATATGTCTCGTTGCAGGATTAACCTTGCCGTCTTTTAGAGTATCAACCTGACAATGAAACAAGCAGGGAAGCTTTTCTTTTACAGCAAACTCCATATATGGTTCATATTTTTTATCAGACAAATCTAATTGTTGTATATCTGGATGAAATTTTAGTCCTGCAAAATCTTTTGGATATTCCTGAAAGAGTTTTTCTAAATTTTTAATATTGCCGTCTTTTGGATTGCAAGATGCTAGGAGTTTATAGTTTTTATCATTATTGAAGCTTTCTAAAGCTGTTTTATTGCCTTCATATTCACCTTTTATTCCATGCAAAACATCCAAATCCGACACAATCATTTTTTCTATGGTATCTTTGTTAGGCAGTTCTGATTTTACAAATATATCAAGGTCAGTTTTGTGATAATCACCTCCATCATGTTTTCCGACGTGAGTATGAGAATCAATTATTCTGCCGGTAAAATTGATATATGAAACCCTATTGACATTCATTATATAATGCTCCTGGTTTTGTTATAGTATTAGTTTAGTTTATTAAGTTAAAATGCCCCAAACAAATACTTTATTATATTAAAACACTCCTAAGACATCTACTAATTTTAATTTAGTATAACACTACAACAAACAAATTAACATGTTAAAATATAATGTCAACGTTATTATAAAAAAACGGAGAATTTTTCTCCGTTTTTTTTTATATTGAATTACTATTTTGCCATCATTTTCTGTATCCATGCAGGAATATTATCAGAAGTTTTTACATAGTCAACTAATTTCTTATATGTCGCACCATTGTCATTTATACAATCATAACGCTTGGTTTTATTTCCATAAAAATCTATATATCTGTCGGGTTCTCCTTTATGTCCCAATCTTGTAAAATCATCACCTACCTTAGTTTGTATCTTTGTAATTTTGTCATAATTTTGTGCATCAAAAGATGTTT
>CALUSJ010000021.1 GCA_944323405.1 Candidatus Gastranaerophilales bacterium | reverse complement strand
AAGAGGATTGAAAGACAGTAACGGTTTCAAGAAATTTTCTGCATCTGATCTTGGATTAATTGATGACTTTGAATATTTATTCCCTAAATCAATTAATCGTTTAAGGAAAAAAGGTTCAGGCAGTAAGTTTGTTCATGGTGGTTTAACATTACAAGAGCTGATTATTCCTATTGTTCAGGTTAATAAAAAACGCCATAGTGATGTAAGTAAAGTTGAAGTTGATATATTAAAGAAAAATGACATTATTTCTTCAAATCAGCTTGCAGTTAAACTTTATCAAACAGAACCATACAATGATAAAGTACAAAAGAGAGTTTTAGTTGTTGGCTTGTATAACAAGGATGATCAACCAATTTCTAATGAACCAGAATGCACGTTTGATTCAACAAGTGAAAATCCAAGAGATAGAGAATATATCGTTGATTTAATATTAACACGAGACGTTGACAAAGCTAACGGTCAAGAGGTTAAATTAAAGCTAAAAGAAAAAGAGTCAGGTTCAAATTATTATAAGGAATATAAATCTACCACATATACGGTTAGAAAAACCTTTACAACAGATTTTGATTAAAAGGAGTAATAAAAATGGAAAATAGCGTTCTCGATGATAAGATTAATAAAGTTTTTGCAGGGTGTGTCGTTAGAAAAGACCTCGTAAAAACTGTTAAAGGAAATGCGGCAGTTCCATCCTACGTTTTAGAATATTTATTAGGTCAATACTGTGCAACAAATGATGACGATACAATTAAAGCAGGAATTAAGTCCGTTAAAGATATACTCGAAAAACATCACGTTGATAGAAGTAAAGCCGGATTTATTAAATCTCAAATTCAACAGAAAGGTCGCTATAAGGTTATTGATAAAGTATTTGTTGTTTTAGATGAAAAGAATGATTGCTATAAAGCAACATTCTCAAATCTTGGTATAAGTGGAGTTATCATTCCTGCTGAAACTGCTTGTAAAAAATATCCAAGACTTTTAGTTTCGGGTATATGGTGTTTGGCAGATTTGGAATATCAATATTCTGAAAGTCCAAAGGACTGTCCATGGATTTTATCGTCAATCAAACCTATCCAATTATCTCATTTTGATTTTGAAGATTTTAAAGCTAAAAGAGAAGAATTTAGTACAGATGAATGGATTGACTTATTAATTCAAAGTATTGGTTTTAATCCTGAAATGTTGAGTCGCAGAAATAAATTGTTGCAGTTAGTTCGTTTAATTCCATATTGTGAAAGAAATTATAATTTAATTGAACTCGGACCAAAAGGAACTGGTAAATCTCACATCTATACAGAATTTTCACCACATGGCATTTTACTTTCAGGTGGTGAAGTTTCAGCGGCAAAACTATTTGTTAATAATGCAAAGAAACACGATATTGGACTTGTTGGTTATTGGGATAATATCGCATTTGATGAATTTGCAGGAAAAGCAAAAAAAGCAGATAAAGCACTTGTTGATATTATGAAAGGTTATATGGCAAATAAATCTTTCTCAAGAGGTGTTGAAACATTAACTGCATTGGCTTCAATGACATTTATAGGAAATACAAAACATAATGTTCCATATATGTTAAAACACTCTAATTTATTTGAGGAATTACCGGCTCAATATCTTGATTCTGCATTTATTGACAGACTTTATTTCTATATACCGGGATGGGAAATTGATGTCATTCGCCCTGAATTATATACCACAGGTTATGGATTTATAGTTGATTACTACTCTGCCGCATTGGAAGAATTGAGGAAATATGATTATTCTAATGATTTTGCTGAATACTTTACATTGTCCTCTGATATTTCAACAAGAGACCAAGATGGTGTTAGAAAGACTTTTTCAGGTTTAATGAAAATTATACATCCAAATCAAAAAGCTACTCCTGAACAAATAGAAGAAATATTGAAGTTTGCAATGGAGGGAAGAAAAAGGGTTAAGGATCAGATTTTAAGAATTGATACAACTATTCCTGCTGTAGATTTTTCCTATACAAATAAAGACGGCGAAAAATTTAATGTAAAAACATTAGAAGAAGTTCAATATAAAAACTTGTATAAAAAAACCATATCTGATGAAGAGATGGAAGAAACAAATGAAAATTCAACACCATTGATAAAAGATGGCATTAGTTCTAAACAAGAAGTTGAATTAAAAGAACAACATATTGTATATGAAGAAAATCAAACAGGAGTAACTTACGATGAATTATTCGCACCGTACATAAAAGGAGCAACACAAATAACAATTACAGATGCGTATATTAGAAATTTCTATCAATCATTAAATTTAATGGAATTTATTGAGATGGTTGAAAAATATAAAGCGGAAGAAGATGAAGTAAAAATTGAATTAATTACTTCAAGAGATGATAACTATCCTCAAGTTCAAGAAGAGAACTTTAATACTATGGCAGAGGCTTGTTTCCCAATGGGAATCAAATTTACTTATAGTTTTGATGATACAATTCATGCAAGAAGTATTGTAACTGATACAGGTTGGAAAATATCATTAGACAGAGGATTGGATATTTATCAAAATTGTGAAAGAAAAGATGCGTTTCAATTTACTACAAGAGTTCAAAAATATAGACCTTGTAAAAAATTTGAAATAACATATATAAAAAATAAACACATTTTGTGTTAAGGAGGCAAAATGAAAATTAAGATGGCTGTTGTCAAAGACAATATTGAAAAATGTATGGAAGTCGGCATTTTAGGATGTTCTGAAGGTAGATCAGGAGTAAATGTAACACGATTATCTGAATTATTGCCCGGTGACAAGATTGTTTTTTATGCAACAGGAATCTCTAAATTTGCAGGAATAGCAGAAATTACAGAATCTGTATATCAAGATGAAAAACAGATATGGAACGATGGTGTATATCCATATAGGGTAAAAATAAAACCTGTTATTTATCTTCCAAAGGATAAATGGATAAATGTTAGAGATATGGTTAATGATTTAGATTATTTCAGAAATAAAATTCAATGGAGTATGCATTTTATGCAGAACTTGATGCCTGTTTCCGAAAAAGATTACAAAAAATTATTTGACAAGATGTCTAAATTAAAATAATAAATAAGTCCCTAAAAAGGAACTTATTTTTATTCTGAATCAATATTTGAAAATATCTATCGGACTCTTACGAGTTCTTTTTATAAAAATCAATCATTTCTTTTAATTCAATCAAATTAAATCTTTTTTTTGTATGCATAATCAGTTCAGGTGTTATTAAATTATTCATAGCCATAATAGTTGTTAATTGCATATCCCGAACTCTTTGTTTATTTGTTAGTCCGAATTTTTGATACAATACCTCTAATTCAGAATGGTTTATATTTAACAGTTCTTTTATCTTCTCGTCTTGAACTCCTGATGCTAACATAACAATGTAGTCGATCTCTTTTTCAGTTAAATCGACTTCTTTTATATTTGGAGAGAATTGGTTGATATTTAAAACAAATTTCACATTTTAAGGATATGTCATATAAATTATTTATTTAATATTATGTTTCAAAATATTTCTCAATATTGTGCAAAATCTCATCATAATCATCGTTTGTAAGTAATAAATAAGGTCTTACAGGGATTTCAACAGATTTATTTTTGCCGGCTTGACCTCCGAGTTGATGAATTGCAGCATACTCTAAATTTGAACCGATAACCGCAGAATCATTGTCATAATATGTATTGATTGATGCTGCAAGTTTGCCTTCAACTTGTAAAATCTGTCCCGGCCATTTACGTTTTTTAGTTCTTTGTTTCTTTGTCGATTTTGCCAAATCCACCCATTTATCAGGTCTTCCCTCTTCTTTAAAATTCTCTTCAGTTGAATAGGCAAAAATACCTGCGATGTTTTTCATCAACGGTCGCAGGTTTTCTGTCCTTTGTGCAAGATTAAGGAGTTTTTCATGAACTTCTTTATTGTCAAATTCAATTTCAATCGGCTTCTCGCTCATATAATTCCTTTATCGGATAATTAGCAATCAACAACTCTTTAAACATTTTATTTCGGTTCTCAACTCCCTCTCTGTTGTTGATTCCGTTTAATCTTTCAACAGCAATCATTTCAAAACCTTTGTATAGTTCTCTGATTTTAGGTGAGTCATCATAAGACAATAGAAAACGACCTTTGACCGCTCCTAAAACCTCTCTTAAACGCTCGTGGTCAAAATCTTTAGTGGAAGTTACTACATAACCGCAACCTCTTGAATACGGAGGATCACAATAGAAAAATGCACCCTCGTGGTCGTATTGATTGATTAATTTTTCAAAATCACGACCTTCAATCATTACTGTATCCAAACGTTCATGGATAGCCTCGATTTTTTTAGGAACATTGTGCAGGGATTTACAAGCACCGCCGGAAGTCTTTTTTACCGTTCCGAAAGTATCACCACGACCACCAAATGAACGAGTGATTAAAAAGTAAAATTGGACTGCCTTTTGAATGTCCGTTATAAATGTGCCGTTCAAGAATTGCAGAAACATCTCACGAGAGCCGAGTAAATGCCTCCATTCTTCAATAAAAGCATTGGGGTGGTATTTGACAATGCGAAATAGATTTACAAGTCTGCCATCGAGGTCATTGTAAACTTCCAAATCTGCCCACTTGTCTTTATAAAACAACACCCAACCGCCTCCGCCGAACGGTTCGATGTAGGATTTAATATCTTCAGGGATGAGTTTAGCGATAGTTTTTCTCAATAATCTTTTACCGCCAACCCAATTTATTAAACATTTTCTATCAATAGTCATAATTCAAACTCCTTTTTATTACTGTTCAAATGCCGTTTTAATTACCTTCAATAAGACCGCTTGCA
>CALUSJ010000020.1 GCA_944323405.1 Candidatus Gastranaerophilales bacterium | reverse complement strand
GCTTAAAGAGCGATATTGCAGATATGAAAAATACCGGCTCCCGCTGGGGCGGTGCTTCTACGGCCGGAGTATTCCTGAAAAAATTTGTTACAGATAATGTAAAATGGGCGCATATTGATATTGCAGGCACTGCTTTTCTTGAAAAGCCGCAGAAAGAATTCATTGCTGGTGCGACAGGAGCTGGGGTTAGGACGTTACTAAATTACATTTTAGAACAATAAAGAGTCCTTAATCATATATTTTAAAAGGAAGCATAAAAAATATGCTTCCTTTTATTTATAAACCCCATTTCTTACGCAATTTCTTCATTTTATTTTTACTCTTCATATCAGTGATAGCATAGTCAATATTTTCACGTAACCTTCTTGAGCATTCACCTTGTCTTAAAGCTATACCATATGGTTCTCTTGAGTATCTTTTGGGCAGAAGTTTTACAGATTTATCTTCAAATGCAAAAGTGCTCAATATGGTATCATCGGATGTCAAAGCATCGATTTTTCTGTTCTTCAAAGCTTCGAATGCCACATGATAATTTCTAAATCCTATAATTGTTGAATTAGGTGCTAGAGCCAGCATATTTTTCTCTGCTGTTGTACCATAAACTACACCGACATTCTTTCCTGCTAAATCTGCAATAGATGATATCGAACTATCGGCTCTTACTAAGAGTGCTTGCCCTGCATAATCATATGGTATCGAAAAATCAATAATTTCTTCCCGCTGCGGTGTAATTGTTACAGTTGCAATCACCATATCAACTTCGCCGGTTGAAACTTTTAACATCCTATTTGCAGGTGTCACTGGATAAAACTCTACCGCATTAGGACTCTTTAATATATATTGAGCAATATATCGAGCCAAGTCTGCATCATATCCCTTAATTTCCCAGTTTTTATCATAAAATCCGAACGGCTTAGCATCAGTATTAATACCTACTTTAATAGTTCCTCTTTGCATAATTTCATCATACAAATCCTGCACTTCATATTTTCGAGGCGCAAAAATGAGCAAATATATACAGACTAATAGAAAAAATATCAGCGTTAATATTATAGCAAGCCTTTTCATTTTGTTAATTTAGGCATCCTTCCGCAAGATTTATCCTCATCACAATACCCTAGTCTTTCACATTTCGGAACCAAATACGATTTTAACCAAGGTTCTTCTTTTATCAACTCTTCGCACATCATTTTTATCATTGTTCTTATTTCATACTGTGCCCTGGTACATAACCGCAAATTAGCCAAATGAATCATTTCACGAAGATTCAAACTTGCTACAATTGAGCTAGCAGCCGCATTAGGAAGCACTGCTCTTGCATCTTCTGCTGGAATCCCGGCTTCGGTAAATTCACAATACAGTTTAGATATCTCACCCATGAAATTTATAAACTTGCTTCTTAGCTCCTCATTTTTTGCTATTGTTGGAGGAATAATAAAATCAAACTGACCTTTTTCTTTCACATATCTTTGTGATTTTTGAGAAAATGACATATGGCGATGTCTTACCAATTGATGAGTACAGGCCCTTGATACATTAGATATAGCAAATGTAACCTGTATATGCTCTATCGTAGAATAATGTCCTGATGAGATAACTTTTTCTATGAGGTTCAACATTTTCGCTTCATCATCAGTACTATTATATATTTCGTACGGCGATAATGCACTATAACAAGTTCTGCACGCCGTATAAATAGTTTTTAGCATATTCTCAGGTTTTGAAATCAAATTCACAACCGGCTTATTATTATTTTCCATACTCTCCATCTTCCTTTATTTTACATAATCACATTGGCAAAGTAGCAAATGAAGCAGCCTCTTCATAAGGATTTTCTACTCCGGCATCTACTGCTGCCTTAAAAGCTGTGTCAAAAAGTTTTTCTGAATTTTCTGCGATTTGAGGATTGTCAGATAAAACCTTTAAATCATGTTTAATATCGTCTACACCTTTAAATAGCATTGAACGACCTAATACTTCTGCCTTTGGATCAGAGAAATCATTAATTTTATCTGATTCTACTTCTACTTCTTTTATCTCCTGAGTACTTTCTGGAACATGTTTTTGGATGCCGCTATAGTTTACTTGATTAACACTAAATTTTGGACCATTAATTTCACTCATATTCTGTACCTCGCTTTATTTATTCAATTATATCATATATTAAATTTAATCAACCATCCATTTGTTCTAAAACATGAAAACTAATTTTTTTGCTAGTAAAAAAGAAAAAATTTACAAAAATTTACCAAACTGAAGCTCAATAACTACTATATCCAGCAGGAAAAAACTTTTCCAAACTGATACAACAATACCTCAAATTCAAAAACAAATCATTGAATATTCGCATCCTGAGCATTCTTGTTTTTTTTCTATATCATCTAAGCTCTCAATCTTCTGCAATATATCTAGTATTATTTTATGATACTCTTCTTCAAGCTCATTTGTAAAGTTTATACATTTTTCATTTTTATTTTTCAAATCCAGATAAACAAAATGAATATTAGAAGTTTTAAAAAATTCTTTTACAGCCAGTAAATATATTATTGTCTGAAAATCATATTTTGGGTTTTTAGGCAGCTCACCAGTCTTATAATCGAGAATATAATAATCACTGCCATTCTTTACAATAGCATCAATTCTTCCTCCCAAAAAATGATTACCAACTCTGACAGAAAGATTATACTCTGTTTCTATAGTCTGATACGAAAAGTATACAGATTTTTTCAAATATTCCCATAACTTCTTTTCAGTTTCATTAAGCTCTTTTTCCAATAACTCTATATTCTCACCCTTCAAATAATAAGCAGCCAAAGCATGGATATTTTTTCCTGACTCAAAAATATCATCATTTGCAGGCATGGATATTCTTTTTACAAACTTAAAATAAAATTTCCGAGGACAAGCTTCGAAAGTTTTAAGCATGTTAGGAGATATAGTCCCAGGCATAATTTTACCTATCCTTCCAAATAAGTGTAATCTGGGCTGTTCTTAAGCTTTTCTTCTATTTCTTCAAAAGTAGCGAGCCCTTCAGTTGCGCCAAACTCTGATACTACACAGGAAGAGTTAACAGATGCATACATTAAAGAAAGCCCTACATTTAACTTTGTTCTCTCTAGAGCTCCGCAGAAAGTAGATGCAAAAGCATCACCCGCCCCGAGTGTTGAAACGACAGGAGCTGGGAAGGTTGGGCAGAAATAGAATTTTTGTCCATCATAGGCATATGCACCTCTCCCGCCATCAGTAATTACTATTACCTGATAGTCCATAACTTTCAGAGTTGTTAACATTTTTTTAATATCAGTATGTATAAGTTCATGTGAAAACTTTTCTGTTTTACTATCAGGTCTTACAACTATTCCTGTCGCCATAGAAGCTTCTTCTTTATTCATAACAACAATATGAGCCGATTTAAGAATTGTCTTTATATGCTCAAAACCCTTTTTCAAACTTGTAGTACCTGCGTTAAAACAGATTCTTGTACCGTGTTTATGTGCATAACTCACAATCGGTTCAATTACTTTATTTGACTCACCATTTAATGGCGCTACATACATAAAATCAGCTTCTTTTATTGCATCATAATTGATTTCATCCTCTCTAAGCTGGGCATTAGCACCTCTATGAGCAAGTACCGTCCGATCACCTTGGAAACTTACTAATATAATAGAAAACCCCGTAGATGTATCGTCCTTTTGTATTATATTATCAAGTTTAACTTTTTTATCCTTAAACGAAGCTAGGATACCGTCAGAATAAACATCACGGCCAATTTTGAATATAGCAGAAGCATCAAACCCTAAGTTTGCGAAATTGCAAGCAGTATTAATTCCGCCGCCGCCGACATTTGAAGAAAAAGTTGATATATCTATTTTAGAACCATATGGATAGCTCATAAAATCCGAATTCTTTGTCTTTGAACAAACAGATACTATATTAGCTTCATCACATTCTACAAAAACATCCATTGTGGCGCTTCCAATCGTTAAAATCTTAGTCATATCTACCCTCCTATATATTATCATTCTAATACAAAAACGAAATGACCGCCCAAACAAACCCAAAGAATCTAATTTTACAAGGTTCTGCCTCTCGAGACATTGTTATTTATTCTCATATATGTAAAAAGTTATTCTGTTATATAATATAGCTATGAATAAATTTTTAGTATTAGTTTTAGCTGTTACTTTTTGTCATATAGTCTATGCTTCATCAATAAATCCATACGCATATAAAACTATGACAACTCAATCATACAGAAATAACTACAATCGGCAGGTTAACTATAAGCCTGTGCCATATTGGCAGGCTCAGTCGAATTATGCAACTAGGAACAGGACATACCGCAGTTATTCAAACTATGCTAATACGCAGTCTAATTATAATCAATATTATTACAGAGGAAGACAATGATTAATATTGATTTTTTAACATTAAGGGCATTTTTTTTAGAAAATATTGATTTCATTATTGGAGCAAGACTCCAAAAAATTCAGCAGCCAACGAGGCGTGATTTTGTATTTTCTCTTAGAAATAATGATGAGAATAGAAAGCTGTATATTAACATAAACCCTCAGATGTATCATTTGTGTTTTATGGAACAGGCAGGAGAAAAGCGCAGAAACCTTGTTATACCCAAGCATCCGCCGATGTTTTGTATGTTATTAAGGAAGTATTTAGAAGGGTGCAGGATAGATGATGCAAGGGTTGTAGATAATGAACGTATATTGGAATTATTTTTTGAAATAACTGATGAATTTTCTCAAAAGCGTTCTCTTTGTTTGTGTATAGAGCTTATGGGAAAACACTCTAACATAATTTTGTATGATAGAGCTAGCTCTATTATAATTGGCTGCGCTCACAATGTTGGGGCTGAAAAAAGCAGATACAGAGAGCTGCAAGGAGGCTTAAAATATGTATATCCTCCTAAAGGGGCTGTAGGTTTATCTTCTGAACTGCAAAAACAGTTTAAAGGTTTAAGCAAAGATAGAATAGAATCTTATCTTTCTACAGAAAAATTTACTCCTGCACTGACAGAAGAAGGGTACGGTTTGTTTGCAGAACTCTTGCCTGAATCTACTTCCCAAACATCCGTTTCGCAGATGCTAGACAGTTATTATTCTAAAATTCAAGAAGAAATTAATGTTAAAGAATTAAAATCAAGACTTTGTTCACTTGTACTTCAAAAATTAAGAAAAACAGTTAATTCTATTGATAAAATTGCGGCTCTGTTAAAAAAAAGGAATAATACAGAAAAGTACAAGCTCTATGGAGAGCTTTTAACTGCTAATATATATCAAAAACAGGATTACCAAAAGCAAATAGAGGTTTTCGATTATGTAAATAATCGTAATATAACCATAGATTTGGATGAAACAAAGAGTTTGAAAGAAAACGCACAGCGTTATTTCAAATTATATACCAAATCAAAATCTACAAAAGAGAACTCTCAATCGATGTTAGACGGGTTAAATATTCAGAAAGAGTATTTGGAAAATGTGCTGTATAGTATTGAGGCAGCAAAAAATCTTGATGAGTTAGCGGATATAGAAACTGAACTTGAAGAAAAACAGGAAAAGCCTAAGAAAACTCAGCAAGCTGAGATGATGAAAATAAATATTAAAGGATTTGAAATATATATAGGAAAGAATAACAAACAAAATGATTATATAGTATCACGTCTTGCTCGTGATGATGATTACTGGTTTCATACCAAGCTTTGTGCGGGCTCTCATGTATTACTAAAGACAAATGGTGCAGTTCCTGAAGATGATATTCTTTTTGAGTGCTGCAAGCTCGCTCGAGAGTATTCATCAGCAAAACAGCCTTCTAAAGTCGGAGTTGTGTATACAAAAGCAAAGTATCTCCGCAAACCTCCCGCTGCTCCTTTAGGGTATGTTACATATAAAAATGAAAAAGAAGTTCTAGTTTAACATTTCTTAATAAAATGTCAATTTTTGCTCAAAAAAAATCTTTATATATGTAACGAGGAGTAATTATGAGCATATTAAGTACTATATCAAGCTTCATAAGAACAGAGATATTGGGTATTGAACAAGATACTCCGGCTCAAAATGCTTCTCAAGAAAAAGTTAAAACTCCCGTTATACAGTGTGAAAATGTAGGTAAAAATGAAGATTTTTTGGAAGTTAAATCAGAGTCTAAAACACAGAGAGAGAAGGGTAAACAGGCTGGTAAATTGAGTCTGGGTGCATTAAAGGAGAATTTGAAGAATCTCGCTACAAAATATGGTTTTACTTCAAACGAGTTTAAGCCGGAGGGGCTTATAGAAAAAATCGTCGGGCTTTCTGATGAAGAGTTTGAAAAGCTGTCTAGTGAAGATAGAACCCGTATTCAGAATGCAGTTAGTTATGCAATGCAAGAATACAGCAAGATGTCACAGCAAGGTCGTATTAACAAAGATGCAAGCGTTGAAAAGCTTACTATAGGATTTGGTAAATTGGTTTATGAAGCTTTAACAAGCGGAGCATTCAAAAATACACAGGATTATGCAAAAGCCGTTGGTGATATTGAAAAAGAACTGGGCGAAAATTTTAAAAAGCTTTCTTTAGAAGAGCAGAGAACAGTTTTAGAAGATAAAAGAATCGCTTATGATAAAAATTTAACTGCGAAACTTGCAGCTGCGAATAATCTACCAGAAGAAGAGCGGGAAGATGTAAAGAATAACATAAAAACTCGCTATCGTTTCGTACAGCGTGGTAAATATATGCAGTTAGCTGCAAGCCAAAAATCAGAAACAGCGATGAATGGTATTGTATTGTTAAGTTCAGATGATATTACTTGGGGTGCAAAAACTACGTTCGAAACCAGAAGTTCTGTTCAAGAAAGAACCGAAACGGCTGATTATGCAGATTTTGGTTTTACAAAAGGGTTGCTTAAATCATTTAGCAGATTCGGTGACGAGATTAAGCCTGATTCATTAGAATCATTTGTTGAATGCGGGTTTACATACAAATCCAGCAATGCTGTGAATAAGTATCAAAAAGAATACGCAAAAGACCGTGATATTTTCGAAAATATAATGAAGAAAAGACAAAATGGCGAGCAATTAACTGCTGAAGAAGAAGAATTTATTTCAGGCCTTGATACTAAAACTTACACAGCATTTGCACGAGGAATAGGAGAAGGTGCGCTCAATAACGTTAATATGACTTCCTCTGAGAAAGCTGAATTTATTTCTTATTGGGAAAAAACTGCAAGAAATTATTCTGATTATGAAATAGTAACTCAAGGGGTAAAAAATTCTTTAGCAGCAAACCCTGAATACAAAGAAATTGCAGAGAAAATAGAGAATATAAAACTAGCAGAATCTAAAAAAGCTGGGGTCAAACAAGGTAAAACAGCTCCTGAAACACCTGATTATAAAACAATTCAGACAGCAGAAGAAAGCTCTCATTATACGGGATTAGTTTACGAAAATCCTAATATAACTTCAGAGCCGGATAAAAAGGTGCAAATATTAAAGCCCGAACAAAAGAGCAAAGAATCAACACAAACAGCGACGAATCCTATAAAGAAAACTTATAACCCTATAGAGATTGCAGTAAATGTAAAAGAATATGGAGTAGAAGAAGCTATTGAAAACTATGGGAAAAAAGATGTAATTACTGCAATTTTAGATAATAATAATCTAAAACATCTGCGTCCGCTCCTTGCAACAATAATCAAATCTTATGATAAGAATACAATCAAAGATATTGCAAAAGATTGCTCTGATAGTGCTTTTGTTTATATCTGTTCTATTGTTGATATGGATATGATTGATGAATTAAAGACAGAAAGACCAGATTTATGTTTTGCTACAAGAAATTTAATAGAAAAGATGGAAGAAAATTATGAAGCTGCTTAAAAATATTATTTACAATATATTATCAGTACAAGAGACGATTTTGCGCAAGAGGCTTTCGGCAACAATTGGTGCAAAGCACTTATCCAAAAGAAAGCGCAGATATTCAAATGGATGCACCTTGGATTTGAATTCAATGGCAGAGGCTGAAAAACAAAAACTCGAAGAAGAGATGAATTTAATCCTCAAAAAATATGATTATGAGCCTGAAAAAATTCTGGAGTATATAAAAAATCAAGGCACAGGAGTATATTATTTGGAAAAAGCTTCCTCTAAACTTAATCCAATAGGGGAAAATGAAGGGTTTATTTATCCGATTTCAGGGCTAAAAGCTCTTTATATCTCGTCTTTGGTTACAAAAAAACTAGCTCTAAAGACCGATGAAATGTTTATTCTTTCACTTGGTGAGATAAATAAATACTATTTTATCTACCATTTTTATAACTGGTATGCTTATAAACACAATATTTCAGGCATGGACAGAGCATCTCAAGAACTTTTGAAAAAATATCTTTTTTCAAATGCGGATATGAAACAACTTCAGCTTTCAGAAATTTATCAACTAAGAGATGCTATAAAACAAGATAAGGCATCAATAGAATTTGTAGTAAAACTTTGCCGTGAATATGATGGAACCAAACAAGCGCTGAATAAAATAAAAAACGAAGGAAGTGCGAAGTTGTAAGAATGGTGAAGGGCGATTAAGGTGAAGAATGAAGAGTGAGGGGTGAATAGGTGAATAAGTGAATAAGCAAACAAAGATAGACAACTGTCATTGCGAGGACGATTAGGACGAAGCAATCCAGCTGATTATTAACTATTACATTTTAATCTTAAATACAGAAATAGTACCGTTCTTTTTATTAAATAGAGTATATACATAATGTTGTCTGTTATTCATAAATGAATAATATCAAAATGTTAGAGTTTAGGGGATTAGGGATTAGGGATTAGGGATTAGGTGAAGGGTGAAGGGTAATTAGTTAGTAGATCAGGCAATGACAGGGGTCTGTTATTCATAAATAAATAATATCAAAATGTAAAAGTTAATAATCGGCTGGATTGCTTCGGACTAATCGTCCTCGCAATGACAGGATTATTTATGATAGTCGGTAGGATGTGGTAAATCTGTGATTTACCGTATCAAAATTTTTATTAAAAACCATGTCATTCTGAAAGTGCAGAAAAATTAAATGATTTAAGACGGTTAATTTTTCGCACTGTTCAGAATCTTACCAATAAAAAGTATTATCTTTTGGTTTTTGGTAAGATCCTGAACAGATTGAAAAACTACGCTGGCGCTTGTTTTTCTAATCTTTCAGGATGACAGGATTATTTAAAGAGAGGGGGGAGGGGTTTATGGGGTTAGAAGTTTAGAAGTTGAGGGGAACTAGGGACTAGGGAATAGGTAAATAAGTGAATAAGCAAACAAAGATAGACAACTGTCATTGCGAGGACGATTAGGACGAAGCAATGACAGGAAGTCAGGCACTGGCTGACCTACAGCCATAACAAAGTTTAGGGGTTGAGAGGTTTAGGAGTTTAGAAGAAGTTAACAATTTTTTTTATTTTGAACATTGTTTTGTTGAAGTATTCAAGACTTTTGCCCCAAAGGGAAGTCCACTCACCCTAGCCCTCCCTGGCAAGGGAGGGAGCTGCGTGTGCCCGGCGTACATAGCCACCCCAGCGAGAACAAAAGCACAGAAAATTCTTTTAGAACTTAAACAAAACTTCGATTAGGTCTCTAATCGAAGTTTTATTGTAAAATATAGAAGTCCTTACAGACTATACATTTTTGCTTTTTGGAGCCATTAAGTAACCTAAACCTGCAAGAACAACAGCTCCACCTGCTATCCAAGCTGCTAATTTTTTGTTAGAAACTTTTCTTTCTAACGCAACCTTTAAGTCATCTTTGTTCTTTTCAATAGCATCTTGAATAACTTTTTCACGAGTGCCAAGTTTTTCTTCTAGAGCTTTTTTGATTTCTGCTTCCGGCTTAGCTTCAATCTTAGGAGCATTAGCTCTTGCATCTTCTACTGCCTTTTTAGCCTTATCTAATGCTTCTTTCTCTGTTTTTAGCATGTCGTCTGTTACAGCTTCTTTAGCTCTTGCAGCAATTTGCTCTTCTGTTAAGCCTGCACCAGGTTTATGCATTTGATTTTCTGCTTTAGTTACTGCTTCTTGTAATTTTGCAAGAACACCGTCGCCTTCAGCAGGAGCTTTTAGCTCGATGTTAACTTTTTGTAATCTTTGTTTCATTTCGTCTACAAAGTTTACTACTGTACCATCTTTTCTTGTTATTATAGCTTTTCCTTTTTTGATTTCGATTTTTGCACCTTCGGCATTAAGTTTCTTTAACTCATTTTCGAATTGTTCAACTTTTGTCCTTGCCTGAGTTTGTTCTTTAACATATGCTTCAGCAATTGGTAAATCTTTATTTAATCGCTTAATTTCAGAACCAACTTTTTTCTTTCCTTCTGCTCTAGCTGCATCAATGATTTCATCAGTTACTTTATTATCTTGAAGAGCTTTTCGAAGTTTGGCAATTTCTTCCTTCTGCGCAGCGGTTGCTGTATTTGGATATTCAAATCCCAGTAAGCCTGCTAGTCTTCTACCACTATGAGTACCAGTAGTAGAGTCTGCTAATTCGTCGAGTCTTAAAATATCTTGATATAATTGATATTTCTTTAAATTTGTTTTTTTAATTTCTAAAGCTTTTTTTGTACGATTAAATTCATTTTCAGAACCTTTGATTTTTGCTTTAGCATCTTGATAACTTGCTGCATTATCTACAAAATATTTTTCCGCAGCTATTGCATTTTCGTCTACCTGTCTTAAATCTGCAACAGCATCAGCTGCTTGTAATACAGCATTTCTTCTTAAGTCGGTATCTTTGATTTCAGCAAAATCTGTACTAAAGACTTTTCTAATAGCTTCATCAAAACGGTTATTTACTACTTCTCTAGCAGCTTTTATTTTCTTTTGAATGTCACTATACTTTTGCTGCGCAAGCTTGCGTTCTTTTTTCTGCTTTTCTGTTAGTTTATTATATTGTTCCTTTGTCAATTTTGGAGGTTCTACAAATTTTTCACCTGGTTTGAATTCTACAACAGTACCATCTTTTAGAATTATTTTAGAACCTTTTTTATAGTTTCCATCAGCAAGATGTTTTTCAATATCATCAATATTATTCATTACTTCTTTATAACTAGAAGCGGCTGCATCTACCATGTCATAATCAATATCTTTAGCCTTGTTTATGTATTCATTTACTTTTTTATAAGCAGCATCTCTTTCTTTTAAATAATTCTCCACATTAGCTTTAGCTTGGTCTAGTCTTTTTTGAGTCTCTATATTTTGCTTTTTTTGCCAATCAGCTAATTCTGTAGTATTGTTATTTTTCTTTAATTCTTCAACTTTTTGATTGATTAAAGTTTCTTTTTTTGTATTGTAAGCTTTTTCTGCTTCATTTTGTGCTGTAACTAAACTTTCTTCTATAGGTGCAGTACCAGCAGCATTCGCAGCTTTTGCTTTTTCAAATTCTGCATCCCAGTTAGCAGCAGCATCAGCTCCCGCTTTACGTGCCGCAACAGCCTTGTCTATTATAGAAGCATCATCAGTTACTTCACCAACGCTTTTCTTAAATGTATCTTCAGAATCTTTTAATATATCATCAAAAGATGCATATTTCGGTTTTGTTGTGTAATAACCAGTCAAACCTCCTGCTGCTCCACCAACAACTGCACCACCTATTGCATAAGGCAATGTGTTGTCTTTCTTTTGTACTTGAGGATTTACCCCTTGGATTGTTAAATCGTCTGCCATAACTAATTACTCCTATATTTTTACAACTTACTATTTTTTCTTTATTTTAATCCCATAAATCATTACATCATTATGTCTTAT
>CALUSJ010000019.1 GCA_944323405.1 Candidatus Gastranaerophilales bacterium | reverse complement strand
CCATAAGCAAATCTATTGCTTCATAAATTCTTTTTATATCTTTTTCGTTATCACTACAATGTTCCATAAAATACTTTTCTAAGTCAAGAAGTCTCTGTCCGAATTCCTTGCTGTCCAGCGCCCATTGTCTCAATTTAACAAAAGTCCGCATAATTTGGATATTGACTTCAACTGCTCTCTGACTTTTTAAAACACCTGAAAGCATAGCAACACCTTGCTCAGTAAAAGCATAGGGAAGGTATTGTCGACCGCCTCTTGTTTCTGTTTTCTTTTTTGAGGTCACAATTTGGCACCTCAAAACTTTCCATTCCTCGCTTGTAAGCTGAAAAACAAAATCCTCAGGGAAACGATCCTTATTACGTTTTACAGCCTGGTTTAATTTTTTTGTTTCCACCTCATACAATTCAGCAAGCTCAAAGTCAAGCATAACCTTCTGCCCGCGTATTTCGTATATTAAGTTTTTAACTAATACTAAATTATCCATTTTTGTTTTAAGTTTTTGTCAGGCTACACTCCAGCCATTTGTTCTTTTAGTGCAGCTACCGTTGCTTCAAGTGAAGCTTTATCAAATACGTTATATACCGTTGCTTCGGGAGCAATTTTTTTGTTTAATCCTGCAAGAACTTTTCCAGGGCCGATTTCAATAAATGTATCGACGCCTTCTTCTGCCATTTTTTGAATTGTTTGAGTCCAATAGACAGAAGATGAAATCTGGCGCGGCATTTTGGATTTGAAATCATCTGATTTTGTTGTAATTTCAGCGTCTACATTTGTAATAACAGGCAGTTTTGCATCACTTAGGTTAAAATCTTTTACAAATGATGCAAACTCTTCTCCTGCTTTTTCCATGAATTTAGAGTGAAAAGCGCCGGAAACAGCAAGCGGAACAACTCTTCTTACGCCGTTTGCAAGAAGATAATCAGATGCGGCTTTTACGGCATCACTATCGCCTGTGATTACTACTTGAGCTGGGGAATTATAGTTTGCAACATCAACATAACCGACTTTAGAGCCTTCTTCCAAACCAGCTTTCAACTGTTCTTCTGATGCGTTTAAGACTGCTGCCATAGAACCGCCTTTTGTTGCCCCCATCAAATCTGCACGTTTCTGGATTAATTTGAGAGTTGTTTCTAAATCCATAACCCCTGCTGTATACATAGCGCAATATTCACCTAAACTGTGTCCTGCAGCATAATCCGCCGTTATATTCATTTCAGATTTCAAAGCTTCCATTGCAGCAATTGAAGTTGTAACAATTGAAGGCTGGGTATTAATCGTCTGTTTTAAGTCTTCCTCAGGCCCTTCAAAGCAAATTGTCGAAATACTTTTTCCTAAAACTTTATCGGCTGTATCATAAACTTTTTTAGCCGCTTCGAAATTTTCATACAAATCTTTTCCCATGCCGACAGACTGTGAACCCTGTCCCGGGAACAAAAACGCAATCTTCTTAACCATATCTATACTCCTTTTTATTAATTCCTCTATCGTGCCGGATATTCCAGCCCCAAAATTTATTACTTAAAAAGTATAACAAAAACAGAGCAAAAAGTATATCCTATTTAGGCAAAGATATAAAATTATAAATAAAAACTTCTAGTAAAGGGGAGAATTTAACTTGCTTGCTCCAAGCAGCCTAACATTTCGGCTTTGACATCTTCAAAAACGCTTGACCAATTATTTAGGCTATGCTGTCTGAATAATTTTACGCTCTCATACCAATCACAAATGCTCAAATCCGTATGCCATCTCCAATTAACATCATAAGGTAAGACAATCCAGCAAGGAATGCCCATTGCACCGGCAAGATGCGCAAGTGAAGTGTCATTACAAATAACTAAATCAAGATTGCTGAGAGCCGCCGCTGTTTGAGAAAAATCCCTTAAGTCTTTGCCCACATTTATAATATTGTCCAAAACTTTTATATCTTCGGCGCCTTCAAAAGTTTGGAAAGAATAAAATTGCGTATTAGGTATATCCATTAATGGTTTGAATGATATTGCAGGAATAACCCTATCCTGATCATAATAAGTATTTCCCTGCCATTTTATTCCTATTTTTAACTTGTCATTATTAAAGTATTTTGTTTTATAATCTTTTGCTAATACTTTATTTTCTTTAATATACCCTTCAGGATATGCAAATATTTTATCCCCTTTAAGTTTTAAAGCATATGGAAGACTCAAAAGCGGAATATGCACATCAAAATCAATTTGTGATTCCGGGATATATTTGTCTATCACCTCATCTATTCCAAGCTTGTTTTCTCTAAATAGCGGCGAAAGCGGTTTTTGGCATAATAAAATAAGCTTTTTGCACTTTTGTCTTGCTAGCGGCAGATATCTTGCAAACATTATTACATCGCCAAAACCTGCTTCGTAATAAACAAACAATGTTTTGTTTTTGATATTTTCACCATTCCAAAAATTATCTCGTCTGACTTTATTTGGATAAGATTTATTTTGTAATAAAAAAGCTGTTTCCCGGCAGAATCTGCTTTCAAAAAGTTTCAATCCGTGTTTATAATCTTTCATCCTCATAAGCGCAAGTGATAAAAAATAATCTGTTTCACTGTCTTTTGGTTTTATTTTTTTGCACACTTTCAGCGCAAAAACAGCATTTTTAACATCACCTTCTATACTGTATAGATTAGAGAGATTAAACCAAGTTTCGTAAGATGCCGGATTTATCTTCAATGCTTTATCGTACAATTTTATGGCATCTTTAATTTGGCGCAGGTTTTTATGAGCTAAAGCCAAATTGAACAACAAAGAAAAGTTATCAGGAAATCTTTGCAGAATGTCTTGCTCTTTGGTTACTATCTGTTTATAAAGTCCGGCTCTGACATAAGTTTGTAGAAGAGTTTCATAAAAATACGGATTAGGTTTTTTTTCTACAGCTTGTTCGGCATAATGAACGGCAGAAATTACATCCTGCTGCTGCAATTTTAAAACAGCCAGCAGATTATAAATTTCTGCATTATCTTTATCTTCGCTTAAAGCCTGTATATAAGACTTTTCTGCTTCATCAAATTTTCCGGCTTGATGCAGCGAAAACCCTTGTTGTATTAATTCTTCTATATTAGGCATAAACCTCTCTTCCTCTATATTTATTTTATATGTTTAAAGAAATTATTTCAAGCGCAATGAAAATTTTATCTCTCTAAACAATCGCCAATAAGACAAAATGTTTATTTTTTATGATAATATATAGATAAAAAGAGGTTATTATGTCAATAAAAAAAGTAGTAAAATATGGGGAAGCATCTCTAAGACAACCTTCAAAAGAGGTGCACAAAGTTTCACAAAAGGTTAAAAATCTGGTTGCAGATTTATTAGATACAATGTATGCACAAAATGGAGTTGGTCTGGCTGCTCCTCAAATAGGTGAAAATTACAGGGTTTTTGTAATTGATACTTCAACAGGAGATGAACCTTTGAATCCAATTGTTTTTATTAACCCTAAAATTATAAAAAAATCAGGTGCCGTAATCAGCCACGAAGGATGTTTGAGTTTTCCTGAAGCATTTACGGATGTTAGAAGATACGCTAATGTTATGGTTAAAGCACTTGATAGAAACGGCCGTTCTTTTGTACTGGAGGCTAAAGATGGCTCATTACTTGCAAGAGCTATCCAGCATGAGTTTGATCATTTGGATGGAATTCTTTTTATTGACCATGTTATAAATCGTTTTGAAGCAGAAGAAGTTTTGAAAAAATGTAATCTGCCAAGTATTGAGCTCGATAAGATTATTGAAGAACCCGAGTTAGAAAAAGAGATTGAGATTATTTTAGAAGAGAAGATTAAATCAGAAGCAAACAAGAAAGAATCTGATTAGTAAATATTTAAAAGCAGGCTTAAATAAATGATAAACATAGTATTTTTTGGAACACCAGATATAGGATTAAAATCGCTTAAGCATTTTTATAATTCGGAAAAATTTAATGTGCTGGCGGTTGTAACGCAGCCCGATAAACCTTCAGGCAGAGGGCACAAGCTTACGCCAAGCCCCATAAAACAATTTGCACAAGAATGCGGTTTAAAAATTTTTCAGCCAAAATCAATTAGAAAAGAGCCTGAGATTATAGAAGCATTAAGGAAATTAGAGCCGGATTTCTTTGTTACTTTTGCTTTCGGCCAAATTTTATCACAAGAAGTTTTGGATATTCCTAAGTATGAAACAATCAATCTTCATGTATCATTGCTTCCTAAATACCGAGGTGCAAATCCAATACAGCGGGCTATTATGAATGGTGATAAAGAAACCGGGATATGCACTATGATTACTGAGCTTGGACTTGACTGCGGTGATATATGTTTAAAATACCCGATAGAAATAACTCCGAATATGAATTGTGTTGAACTTTTCGAAATCTGCGCTGAGAAA
The DNA here is from genome assembly GCA_944323405.1 of Candidatus Gastranaerophilales bacterium. GTDB lineage: Bacteria > Cyanobacteriota > Vampirovibrionia > Gastranaerophilales > Gastranaerophilaceae > CAG-196. The sequence goes on along the minus strand of CALUSJ010000019.1, from coordinate 992 downwards.
TCTCCAGAATTATTGGAGAGAACTCTCATCGGATTAAAAGACGGGACAATAAAACCTGTTTGCCAATGTTCTGAAGGCGTATGTTTTGCAGATAAGCTTAAAAAAGAAGAGTGTAAAATTGACTGGGTAAAATCCGCAAATGAGATTCACAACCTCGTTCGAGGCGTATATAAATGTCCAGGAGCATTTTTTGAATACAAAGGAAAAATTATCAAAGTAATGGAAACTGAGGTTTTGGATGAAGATTTGACCGGCATGCCGGGCGAGTTTTTGCGAATTTCTAAACTCGGTATAGATGTAAAAACAGGAAACGGAGTTTTACGACTAATTAAAGTAAAGCCTGAAGGTAAAGGGGAAATGCTTGCGAGAGATTGGGCTAACGGCATAACAAATACTTGCAAGTATAAACTATAGAATATAATAAAATAGGACATAATCCTTATTGTAACAAAATTGTTACAATTCGTTACATGATTTTACCCTTATGGATTAAGAAAAAAATCTTTTGATATGGTATCCTTTTTCTATGAAGCGATTTTTGGGTATAGTATTTTTTGTTTTAGTGATAGGAATCCTGTTAAAAGCTTGTATCAGGCGTGATGTTCCTGTATGTGTACCTTGTAATATCAAGCCGCGTGATTTAAAAGAAATTATTTATCCTGTAGATGAAAAAAATGTAACAATAAATGGAGTTGATTATCTTCAATCGCAAGCACCTGTTGGTAAATTCGGCGGAGAACTCATAATCTCAACTATTGGTGAAGGGCCAAAGACATTTAATCCTTGTAATACTAAAGATGCTACATCATCTTCAATGGCTGGAATGCTGTATGATGGGCTTTTGACGACTAATCCAAGAACAGGAGAGGTTATGCCTTTAATGGCAAAGGATTTTGAAATCAATGGCAATGAATATATAATTCATCTAAGGAAGGGGCTTAAGTGGACAGACGGCAAGCCGATTACGGCGGATGATGTTATGTATACTTATG
>CALUSJ010000018.1 GCA_944323405.1 Candidatus Gastranaerophilales bacterium | reverse complement strand
AGGTTTGAGGCAAATATACATTCCTTTCCTTGTATAAAGCTCTTTGTAATTCGACGACATCGTATACTATATCCTTTTAGTATTATACTTTATTAATGCCACATTGGATATTTTTTATAACACTTTTATATAGCAAACGTTACAAAAATTTACATTTGTACTAAAAAAATAAGAGTAAATTATATTATTTAATCTTATAGCATTTTCCAGTTTGACTATAATAGTTAATTTTCTTAGGAATAATCTGGACAGTACAGCTTGTTTGTTATAAGATTCTTTATAGATGTTTTTAAGGGGAGCGTTTTTATGAAACTGCATAACTCATTTACAAATCAGGTTGAAGAATTCATACCAATAGAAAAAAATAAAGTAAAAATGTACGTCTGCGGCCCAACGGTCTATGACAATGCTCATTTGGGGCATGCCAGATGTTACATTACCTGGGATGTTCTATACAGATACCTAAAATTTAAGGGATATGATGTCACTTATTGCAGGAATGTAACTGATGTAGATGATAAAATCTTAAAAAAAGCAGAAATAGAAGGAAAAACGCCGGAAGAAGTTTCAGCCTTTTGGTACAAAAAATTTAGTGAAAGCATGAATGCGCTAAACAACCTAAAACCTGACATTGAACCTTTTGCAACAAAAACTTTAGGCGAAATGATCTCTATGGTCAAAGATTTAATTAACAAAGGCTTTGCCTACGAAACCAACGGAGATGTTTATTTTAGAGTAAAGAAATTCCCAAAATACGGCTATCTTTCAAAACAACCGATTGACAAGCTGGAAAGCGGAGCCAGAATTGAAATTGGCGAGCATAAAGAAGATCCTCTCGACTTTGCACTCTGGAAGAAAGACGAGAAATTCGGCTACAATTCACCCTGGGGAATCGGGCGTCCAGGATGGCACATTGAATGTTCTGCCATGAGCAGAAAATTCCTAGGCAAAACTATTGATATACACGCTGGAGGTGCAGATTTAATATTCCCCCATCACGAAAACGAAATTGCACAATCCGAATGTGCCAACGGCTGCAAATTTGTAAACTACTGGCTTCATAATGGCTTTGTTACAATAAACAAAGAGAAAATGTCCAAATCCTTAGGGAATTTTCTTACGATTGACGATTTATTAAAAAATTATGACGCTAATACCATAAGATTTTTCATATTAACAAATCATTACCGCATGCCGGTTGAATTTTCTGATGAAGCTCTTCAGGCTGCTGCAAACGGAGTTAAAAGAATAATAAATGCAAAAAGTACTCCTATCGATAAAAGCTTAGATATTACACAATATGATGAATATAAAGAATTTGTAGAAGCAATGGATGATGATTTAAACAGTTCAAGAGCATTGGCGGTTTTGTTTGATTTAACAAGCAAAGCTAATAAGGAAATTCCTTATGCATACACTCTCCTCTGTAAGCTGGCAGAAACCCTAGGCTTTACTTTTGATAAAACAGAATTGTCTGAAGACGAACTAAAGGAAAGATTAAATACTATCAGCGCTGAGCTGGAAGAAAACTTTAGCTCTATGGAAGAAATAATAGAAAAGCGCAAAAAAGCAAGAGCTGAAAAAAATTGGGATATTGCTGATAAAATACGAATGGCTCTTGATAAAGCGGGAATAGTTTTAAAAGATTCTAAGGAAGGTACAACTTGGGAGTTAAAATAAAAAAAGTATTAGGAATTATTTTATTATTCCTATTTTGCATTAGCAGCTCTTGCGTATATGCAGATTATAATATCGTACGTGTAGGACTTACTGATAACAAGTTTCAAAATGTTTTAAAACAAGAAGTAACTGTATATGGAACTGCAGACTGTGATATTTGTGATAAAGAAACAAAGAAAGTTATTTATAAAGCGCCTTCCAATACAGAAATAGCTGTAAAAAACGGTGTTACCGGGCTTGATGTCATTATTAACGGAAAAAGTTCCACTTTAAGAGATTTTGTAATAATTTGCCCTCAAGGAGTTTTGGGAGTAAAAGATTTAAAGCGCAAAGGTAAACCCGCACTTTACCATGGAGCTTTTGAATTTGTACAAAAAGCTGATAGAAAAGGGTTCTATTTAGTCAATCTAGTAGAAACACAAGAGTATCTTAAGGGTGTTGTACCTAATGAAATGCCCGTAAGGTTTGGGCTGGAAGCGCTTAAAGCTCAAGCCGTAGCTGCTAGGAATTATGTTTTAGGGCCAAGAACTCAGGCTTACGAGGAATTTAATGTTGTTGATAGTGTCGCAAGTCAAGTATATTATGGTGTTAACACAGAGGATGACCTGGCAACAAGGGCTGTAATGGAAACTGATGGAATTGTTGCTTTATACAATAATGAACCAATCTTAACATTATATAGTTCAACAGCAGGAGGGTATACAGAAAGTTATGCTTATGCATTTTCAGATCCGCTTACTAAAATGTTCCCTTCAATAAATAAACCATATCTTGAAGCCGTCCCAGATAAAGAAGAATTCGGGACTTTGGAAGAAGAAAGCAAGGCTAGAGAATTCTACGAAAGCAAAGTTCCTTCTTTCGATATTGAATCACCATATTACAGATGGAAAAAGGATTGGGCTGTCGGAGAACTTGAAAATGTATTAAAAACAACAATGGTTACTCAATCAAAAACAGGGTTTATTCATCCTGCGTTTAATCAGGGCGATGATTTAGGGAAAATTAAAGATATTAAAGTTATGAAACGAGGGGCTTCTGGAAAAGTTGTTGAACTAGAACTAATGACAACTAAGGGTTGTTATAGAATAGCCAAAGAACTTGTAATTAGGCGTGTATTTCAAAAAGACGGTATATCGCTTCCCAGTGCTAATGTTATTTTTGAGAAAAAACTTGATAGTTATGGAAATGTGACTGATATTACAGCTTTTGGCGGAGGATTCGGTCATGGTGTAGGTATGAGCCAATATGGTGCAGGATATATGGCTACAAAGCTGGAACAGCCATATTATAATATTTTAAGGCACTATTATACTGGAGTTAATTTAGGGACTCTGCCTGTAACTGTTTGCGGAAACGAAGTTAAGCAGACTTTTTGGGCGCCAATCGGAAGAGCTCAAATAATAGTTACAAATTCAACAGCTGCAAAAGTTACAGTCGCTATTAACGGAAAAGTTATGGAATTTCCTGTAACTAAAACGATTTTCCAAAAGGATTACAGAATAGATATTTCACGTTATATTGAAGACGGTGAGAACACAATTGTATTTTACCCGCCTACGTTAGGCAGAGCTGTAACATTATATGTGGAATTGGTAGAAAAATATGGAACAGAAAAAGGTTAAGGATGCAAGCGTACTAAAAGCTGCATGGCTTATTGCACTCGTTACGATTGCAAGCAAGTTCATGGGGTTTGTCCGTGACATGGTTGTTGCCAATTTTTATGGCGCAACTTTAGTTTCTGATGCTTATTTCTATGCCCTTCAAATACCATCTCTTGCTATTATAATTCTTGGAGGAGTCGGAGGCCCTTTTCATAGTGCTGTTGTGGCTGTTTTTTCAAAGCTTATTCCAGATTTTGACTCAAAACCAGATGAAACCGTTAACAAACTTTATAATACATTTTTAACAGTTTCTTTTCTGTTTTTTGCCTTTTGTTCTATACTAGGATTCTTTTTTGCTGACAAAATTATGGGAATAATTATTTCAGCAGGTTCACCAGAACTCGTTGCACTTGCTTCTGCACATTTCAAGATAATGTCTCCTATAATTCTTATCGGAGGAATAATAGGAATCTATTATGGGCTTTTGATTTGTCACAAACAGTATATTCTGCCAAATCTCTCTCCTATGATACTTAGTATTGTAGTTGTTATTGTTATATCACTTGTGCACAACGATAAAACAGGAATTGTATTGGCTGGAGCAACTACTCTTGGTGCGATATGCCAGCTTATTGTTCAATTCCCTAAAATAAGACAAATTGGATATAGGATTAAACCTAATCTCGATATCTTTAACAATTCTCAATTTAAAAATATCTGCGAACTTCTATTTCCGGCAATATTGAGTTCTACTATAGGCCAAATCAGCATTTATATAGATATGTTCTTTGCGTCGACGCTAAAAGAAGGAGCCTGGACTTCTGTTGTTTTTGCAAACAGAATCTTTCAATTCCCAGTCGGAATTTTAGTAACGGCATTCCTCGTACCGCTTTTCCCTATTTTCTCAAGACTAGCAGGAGATGGAGATACTGATTCTATAAAAACTTATTTCAACAAAGGCGTTGGTGTTTTATTTTTTGCCGGCATGCCTATGATTATTTTAATTTTATTGCTTGCAAAAGATGGGATTTCACTTGTTTTTGAAAGAGGAGCTTTTGATAATAATGCCGTAATCATGGTAGCTGAAGCTTTATGCTATTTATCTTTCTCAATACTTCCATATGTATTTAGAGATTCTATTACAAGAGTATACTATGCTTACAATGATTCAAAAACTCCTTTCATAATAGCAATGTCATCCATTGCACTAAAAGCTTTTCTTAACTGGCTTTTGATTCTTCAGCTCGATATGGGCATTGCAGGAATTACGCTCTCTACTTCATTTGTTACTCTTTTTAATGCCACATTCCTTGGAGTATTTATCTCTAAAAAAATACGCTTGGATTACAAATCACTATTCAAAAACTTCTTCAAAATGTGTGTTGCTGGAAGCATAACATTCATAATTTGTTGGCTAATTGGTGCAGGGTTTGACAAAATCCAATTACCCAAATATATTTTTGAAGCAGCAAAAATTGTTATTATAATATTCTGCTGTTTAGGAATATACACAACACTTAATCTTTTGCTCAAAATGGATTATGCCAAAGAACTTTTTAATAGAATAAAAAGTTACAAAACTTAACTGTTCTGTTTCGTTTAATGTTGTCATTTCAACATTTTTTGTTGTATCATTAAGTAAATATATGGGGTGTAAGATGAGGATTGAGGCTAAAAATTTAGTTAAAATATATGGTGATAGAAGTGTAGTAAATGATGTCACTTTTTACATGGATAAAGGTGAGGTTGTATGTCTATTAGGACCAAATGGTGCCGGAAAAACTACAACATTCTACATGATTGTAGGACTCGTAAAGCCCAATACTGGCAGTGTTTTTATTGATGACAAAGAAATTACAACCTGGCCAATGAATTTGAGAGCAAAAGCAGGTATCGGTTATCTGCCCCAAGAAAACTCTATTTTTAGAAAACTTACTGTAGAAGAAAATATTCAGCTTGTTCTGGAAATGAATGATAAATTAACAGTTGATGAAAAGAAAAAGAAGCTGGAAGAACTCTTAATAGAGTTTGGAGTTATGAAACTCAGAAAATCTCCGGCAGTAGCATTATCAGGAGGCGAAAGAAGACGTGTAGAAATCGCACGTGCACTTGCTGCCAGCCCAGACTTTATGTTACTTGACGAACCTTTTGCAGGTATTGACCCAATTGCAATCGGAGAAATTAAAGACAATATTAGAAAGATTTCTGAAGACAAAGGCCTTGGAGTATTAATTACAGACCACAACCCCAAAGCAACACTTTCTATTACAGACAGAGCTTATGTAATATTTGATGGCAAAATCAAAATCCAAGGTAAAAGTACGGATGTTGCAAACGACCCTGTTGCAAAAGAATTCTACTTAGGAAAGGACTTCAAGCTCTAAAATGAAAAAAATGTTTACCGTATATGACCGTTATATTTTTACACAAGTATTGGTAACAACTATTGTTGCAATCCTACTGTTCACAATTGTTTGGATAGCTCCTGAAATGCTTCTAAATACTATAAAAAAAATCTTAGAGGGTGAATATACGGTTAAAACAGGGGTTTTGGTGCTTGTATATGAACTTCCTAAAATCTTTGGAAAAGCTTTTCCTGTTGGACTATTACTAGGCTCGCTTTTTACGTTTGATAAATTGAGCAAAGACTCCGAACTTACTATCTTCAGAGCTGTTGGGATGTCTTTTTCAAGAATTCTGGCCCCGCTTTTAGTCTTAAGTTTTATTGTAACATATCTTTGTTTCGTTACATATGATAAGTGGATTCCCTATTCCTGTCAGAAACTAAAGGAAATTAAGGGCGGCGAAATGCTTACCCAGTATATTTATACTAAAAAAGACGAAAATAATTACCCGGAGCAAGCCGTTGTTGTATCTAGATTCTTCCAGAATGAAATGACTGACGTAATCGTAATGAACTTCTCTAAACAAGTTTTTAACGATCTTCACGGGCTCGCTAATATTCTTGTTGCAAAGAAAGGGCATAAGGGCGTTAATCCGAAAGGAGAACCAAGCTGGGTTTTAGAAGATGTTACATCGTATGATATAAATGCTGAGGGAATTTTTAAGAAAATTACCACAAAAAACAGAGTCGATATATTAAACGGCGAGGACGCAGAAGATGCATATACAATAATGATAAACTCCACTAAACGTGATAGAGACATTAACAATAAAGACTTAAAACATTATGTAGACTTATTAAAAAGAGAAAATCTTGATGAAGATTATCGACTGATGCAAAATAAATACTACCAAAGATTTTTCCATCCATTTGTATGTGTTTTACTAGCAATCATGGGTTGTTTACTTGGTTTCAGCAAACCTCGTGAACAAAGATTAATCGGATTTACAATTGCGATTGGTTGTATTTTTGTTTATTATATAACTCTGCCGTTCTTTGATTTGTTAGCAGAAAAAGGAGTGTTACCACCACTTGTAACAGCAGCATTTCCACCAATGGCATTTTTAGCAGCTATAGTTATGTTTTATAAATCGAGGGATCTTTAATGATGAAAAAATTTTTAGTTTTATGCGGGTTATTTCTAGCAGGCGCTGCAATTGCAGCTTCACCTATTAATGTTAACTACAATGACGGGATTTATCATATAGTCCTATCTGGAGATAAAATAAAAAAACAAATAAAATTCGTATCTTCTCCAAATCTTATAACAAATAAAGAAGCTCATAACACAAAGGGTTCTCTTTTAACAATAAATGCCGGTTTCTTTGACCCAAATAACCAAAAATCAATGTCTTATATTGTAAATGATTCTCAAACGGTTGAAGACCCTATATTTAATGAAAGTTTTATGACAAATCCTATTTTAAGACAAAATATGAAAAAAATCTTAAATAGAACAGAATTTAGAATCTTAGACTGCGATAGTAAATTGAAATACGAAATAGCTCAACATAATTCAAAAGTAGACTTCCTTTGCTCCATAGAAACCTCTGCTCAAGGAGGCCCGCAGCTTTTACCAAACTTAAGGCTGGAAGAAGAATTTTTTATTCAAAAAGACCAGGATGGAAATATTACAAGAGAAACTGCTTCTGTATTACATAAAACCCCTAGAACTTTGATTGGAATAAAAAACTTGCCAGAAGAAAAACAAGAAGTTCATATTTTTATAGTAACAAATGAGCACCCAATGGATATTTATGAAGCAAGAGATCTTTGTGCAAGCTATGGCCTTGACAGCGCCATGGCCTTTGATGGAGGCAGCTCAACTTCTTTAAATTATAAAAAGATTAATGTTGTATCAACAGAAGAGGGTGGAGAAACCGGCCGTGGACTCAAGTCTTTCATGATTATAACAAAGTAAAATCTAAAATCTAAAATCAAAAAGCTCATGCACCTCAACCTGTAGTGCATCGGCTAATACTTTTATAGTCTTTATTGTGACATTTGCTTCACCACGTTCTATTTGACCTATATAATTAAAATTCATATCAACTTTTTCAGCAAGTTTCATCTGAGAAAGTTTTTTTGATTTTCTTATGTATGCAAGTTTTGCACCAAATTTTTTTTCGAGATTTTCATTTATACCCATAGTATAAAGTATAGTATTAGCATTGGCTTATTTCTAATTGCTAATAATATTGATTTACTTGTTTATAACTATTAAGTTTTGTAAAAATAATTATTTTTACATTCAAAAAACCAAATATTTGTTGTTTAATAGTTCATGCGTTGTAAATAATAGTTGTTGGCTATTATAATATTAAAAGAAAGGACACTTATGAAAATTCTCCCAATCAATCATTTGGCTCAAACAAGCTTTGAAATAAAAAACACTAGAGAAAATCCCGTTGTTTCTATGAATTTTACAAAAACAACGGATGTTTTTGAAAAGACGAATATTTATGACAATGCTATTTCTTTTCAAGGTTTGAATACAAAAGGTATTGTCAAACAAAGAGGACTTTTATTTCATATAACAAGCCTTCCTGCACATCGCTCATACTGTGGACAATTTGGAGACGAGCAGACAACAAAATTTATCAAATGGTTGAGTGATGCTAAACAAACGCATTGGATTATGAATCCTCTGAATGCGTTGGAAGATAATCTTTGTCCTTATAGTTCTGTTGGCAGATTCAGCAGAAATAAGTTTATTGTAAATTTAAATAAACTAACAGGAAAAGAATATGGAAAAATTCTTAAGCCGAAAGAACTTCCTGATGATATAACAGTGCCAGAGTTTACATTTGAAATGCTTGAAAAACAAAAGAGTCCCAGATTTGAGCTTGCTTTTTCTAGATTTCAGAAACTTCCAGAAACAGCATGCATTAAAAAAGAATATAATAGATTCTTAAAAGAAAACGATGATTTATGGCTGGATGATTATGCAAATTACGATGTTTTATCTAAAAAATTTGGTTCATACTGGCTAAATTGGGATAAAAGTTTACAGACAGCGCCGGAAGATGCTAGAAAAGAAGGGATTACATTACAAGATAAAATTTTAAATGTATTAGATGGGAAAATTTCCAGAGAAGAATATCAAAACAAAGTCGATTTATACAAATTTGAACAATTTTTATATGACAAACAGTATAACGAATTTACAAATGAATTAGATAAAAAAGGGATTAGAATATTACAAGATTTACCGATTGGTGTAAGCTATGGCGGAGTTGATGTATGGGGAAAGAAAAATGTTTTTCTTCTCGGCAAAGATTTTAAACCCTCAAAAGTAAGCGGCTGCCCGCCGGAAAAAGCTTATCCTTACACACAATGCTGGGGACAAGCGCTATATGATTATGATTCACCTGATTTTTGGAAATATCAGGAAGCATCAATTAGACAGCTTTTGAAAAATACTGATTTAAGACTCGATCATTTTGTCGGATATATTAATAGGGCCGAAATACCATCAACACTTAAGACAACAGATGGAAGAACACTACAATTTTATGAGATATTCAGGCCTATAGAAGAAGGCGGTTTAGGAACCAATTATTTCGACAACAACTGGGTAAAAAATATCT
>CALUSJ010000017.1 GCA_944323405.1 Candidatus Gastranaerophilales bacterium | reverse complement strand
TGCAGGAGCTTGTAAACGTAGCAAACGAGTTTGAGCCGGAAGAACTTGATAATTCATTAGGTGAATTTCTGGCTCAAGTCTCACTTGTATCAGATATTGACAGTCTGGATGAAATTGCAAACAATGTAACTCTTATGACACTTCACGCATCTAAAGGTCTGGAATTCCCGATAGTATTCTTAGCAGGCTGTGATGAAGGCATATTCCCTTCGGCAAGGTGCTCAAACAGCCTTTCTGAATTGGAAGAAGAGCGGAGACTTATGTACGTAGGGGTTACAAGGGCTGAAACCAAACTCTATTTGACGACTGCCAAACGGCGTCAGATGTGGGGCGAATATAAATACTATTCTCCAAGCCGGTTTTTAGCTGAAATCCCTGCAAATCTGCTTGATGAAGAAACTTCCAGCGGATTTGCCCATGAAAGCACATTCAAAAGTGCCGTTAAAACTGTTCAAGGGGGTAAATATAATACAAAATCATCATCTGCCTCTTTTACCTCAGATGGTTATGTTAAACCTTCCTCTGGTTTTGGTGCAAATTTTGTAGCGCCTTCTGCTAAAAAGACAACAAATGTTATACAAAGAACTCCAAGCAGGGTTATTATTAAGAAAAGCCCGATAAATAAAGAAAAAGAAGAAGAAAAACTCAAAGCGTTTTTTGAAAACAATATTATGAAACAAAAAATTGAGGAAAGAAAGCGTGAAGAGAAGAGGTTTGCCGAAGAGCAAAAAAAGAAAGAAGAATTGAAAAACTCGACAACTCAGTATTTTTTCAATGTCGGAGAGCGTGTTTTTCATGATAAACTCGGAGTCGGACATATAGCTGACGTAATCCAAATAGGTGACAGTACAATGTACACAATCGATTTTGGCAAACTTGGGAAAAAAGCTATGGATGCAGCATATGCGCATCTAAAAAAATTCTGATTTAAAATTTTACACTATAAGTATGATATAAATTCAGGTTTTGTATTTAACTTCATCTGTTTGTTTGATTTCAAATTATGTTAAATATCTTAAACTATTATTGATTAATGGGGAGAGATATGGCAAAAACGAATTTAAAAGAAAAGAAGAACGTAAAGCGTTCTAATTTGAAGGTTGTAAATAACAATGCGGTTAAAACAACTGCTTATAGTGATATTAATTTGAAGAAATGGCGTGAGTACGAATATATTAAGACTGATACTTTATGGGAATTTCCTTCCCGTTTGAAAGAAGGCGGTCATACAAATGAATACCACGGTAATTATATTCCGCAGATTGCACAGCAAATTTATGAACGGTTTACTAAAAAGAATGATGTAGTTTTGGATTTGTTTTTCGGCTCAGGAACATCTGGTATAGAAGCTATCAATATGAAAAGACGCTGTATCGGGGTTGAGTTAAAAGAGGATTTGGTAGAAACTGTTTCAAAAAAGTTTACTCCAAAGCAGCTTGTAACAGGTGTGAATATAATCTGTGCAGATTCTGCAAGTTCTGATGCTAAAGAAAAAGTTCAGGCAAGGCTTGAGGTAATGGGTAAAAAGCAGGCTCAACTCTTAATGCTGCATCCGCCTTATGATGATATAATAAAATTCTCTGATAGAAAAGAAGACTTATCTAATTGTGCAACAACAGAAGAATTTTATGATTTGTTTGAACAGGTTGCAAAAAATGGGTATGATTTGCTAGAAAAAGGCCGTTTTGCTTGTCTTATAATAGGAGATAAGTATGCAAATTCTCAACATATTCCACTTGGGTTTGAGTGTATGGCAAGGATGAATAAGCTTGGATTTATAACAAAGGCAATTATAATAAAAGATATCCAAGGGAATGAACGTGCAAAAGGCAAGACTGCTAACCTTTGGCGTTATAGAGCTTTAGCCGGCGGATTTTATATATTCAGACACGAATATGTTATGGTTTTCCAAAAAGTATGATAAAAGATGTTGAAGAAGGCTTAATTGTAAGATTGAAAATTGTGCCAAACTCATCTAAAAATGAATTAATTTTAGAAGATGAGTTTATAAAGGTTAAAATAACGGCACAGCCTATTGAAAACAAAGCAAACAAAGCTCTGATTGAATATTTGGCAAAAAAGTTTAAGTTGCCCAAAACTTCAGTAAGCATTATTAAGGGCGAAACTTCAAAAGATAAAACTCTTTTATTTTCAGTAGCTGAAAAAAATAAAAAAGATTTTATAGTTTCTCAATTGACAAAATAGATTAAAAAATATACTATAGAATAATAATTAAGAAAAGGTGTTTTGTATGTATAAGCGTTGGTATGATATAGATCCTACAGTAAGTTTGGCTGTCAGTTTGATGCGTAATGCTAATATAATGACACAATATAAATGTGCAGATTTGATTGTTACAAAATCTAAGGAAAATGGTATAGATTTGTCTGATAATATTTTAACAGATGCTTTTACCTATGTTTTAAGACGCTGGTATGATACAGATCAAAAAATAGCTGAAGCATTTGAGTATTTGAAATGTTTACCTCCTAATATTCAAAAAGAGGTTGCGCTGGATTTGATAAATCTATTGCAGGAAGAGGAAGTAAAATAGGTTTATGGAAGCTTTATGGCATTTATGTACAAATCCTGCATTTATCTCAGTCATATTGCTTTGTATATTATGTTTGAAAAAAGTTAATGTTTTACTTGCAATAATTGTTTCTACATTGGCAGCTGGTCTGCTTGCCGGATTAAATGTAAAAGATGTCATGCATGTTTTTATATCCGGCATGGGGGATAATTCGGAAACGGCATTAAGCTATATTCTACTAGGAGCTTTTGCTGCAACAATGGCACATTCGGGCTTTACGGATGTAATCTCAGCTAAAATAACCCATATTGTGGCTGATAAGAAAATGATTCTTCTGCTGATTCTGACACTAATAGCTATGGCTTCTCAAAACATTGTTCCGATTCATATAGCGTTTATTCCAATTATAATACCTCCGCTTTTGGGAATTATGAACAAACTAGAGATAGACAGGCGTGCAGTTGCATGTGTTTTGGCTTTTGGTTTAAAGATGCCATATATAGCGATACCTGCGGGATTTGGTTTGATTTTTCAAAATTTGATTGCTGATAATATTATACAAAATGGTGTTTATGTTATGCGTAATGAAATATGGAAAGCTACATCAATTCTTGGGTTAGGTATGATTGCAGGGTTGCTTGTTGCTGTTTTTATAACATATAGAAAACCCAGAAAATATGAAAATAAACCTGTAGCTAATAATACGCTATCCGATGATGCAAAATTTTTACCTAAACATTGGGTTGTAATATTTGCAGCACTTGCTACTTTTATAGTTCAGCTAATGACACAATCACTTCCACTAGGAGCTTTAGTAGGCTTGGGGATAATTTTTTCTTGCAAGGTTATCCCTCAAGAAAAAATGGATCATATGATGAATGAAGGTATATACTTAATGGGCTATGTTGCATTTGTAATGCTTGTTGCAGCAGGGTTTGCTGCAGTGTTGAAGGATTCTGGTGCAATAAATTCTCTTATATCTTCAGTTATAAGTCTTATGCCTGAAAGTATTATGCTGACTTCTGTTGTAATTCTTTTGTTAGGTTTATTTATAACAATAGGAATTGGTACTTCTTTTGGTACGATTCCTATACTTGCTGTTTTATTTATACCTGTTTGTGTTCAAATGGGATTTAATACCCCGCAAATGATTGTTCTGTTAGCAGCAGCTGCCGCTTTAGGTGATGCAGGCTCGCCTGCTTCTGATACAACATTAGGTCCAACAGCCGGATTAAATGCTGATGGCCAGCATAACCATATTTTTGACACCTGCATTCCAACTTTCCTGCATTATAATATTGCGTTAATCCTTTTTGCACTTCTAGGCATATGGTTATTTGCTTAGCTATTGATTACTTCAAACCGTAATCATAGTCTTCTTGAAGATTGCTTGAAAGCATTGATGAATATGATTCTAAGCAAGCGTTAACTTCTTCTAATTCGGCACTGGCTGTAGTGATTTGTGCATCTACTGAAGTTTCCCAAGCCGTTAATTCATTAAACATATCCTGATATTTTGCTGTAATTTTATCAATTTCTTCTTCAAATTCAGGAATCTCAGTATAATCAGTATATTCGCCCTGTAATGTTTCGTCTTCTTCAAACAAAGATTTAAAATAATCTCTAACGGAGTGAGATTCTGCATTCTTTAAAGATTGAGCATCAGCTTGTGCATAAGTTGCATTCAGCTTTTGATCCTGATATTCGGTAAGTTCCAGGTTCAAACGGTTTCTGTTCAATTTAAAGTTTAAAACTGTTTCGTATAAATTTGCTACTGCCATCTTTGATCACCATCTTTTTAAATCTTACATATATATAAAGTATTTACAAAAGATGCAATTTCAAACAGGTAAAAAATATTTACAAAACTTTACAAATGCGCAATTTTCTGAAAAAAGAAGACTTTATATAGATATAGTGTAAAAGGTATTTCTATGTGTGCGGTTAATCCAGTAATGTATCAAAACCAAATAAATCAACTGCCTCAAATCCAGGAGGATTATAAAGAGGTTAAGAAAAAAGTTGATAAAGAAGACAGTATAACTTCAGTATTTGATGTAATACCGATGTTTCGCCGCTTAGAGAATGTCCCTGATAAAGTAAATAATGCGGATTTTATTCCTGCTGCCGGTTTAATATCTTTGGCTGTATTGAATGCTCCTGAAGATTGGCGTGATATGAAATCTGCATTTACTCAAATCAAAGCAGCTTCAAAAGGAGAAAAAATTGAAAAATCATATAATCATAAAATTGCACAGCATCCTTTTTCATTTTTCAGAGGAACTTTACTCCACAAGTTTGTAAATCCTGCAACCAGTCCGTTTCCAAAATTAGCAAATTGGTTATTGGATAAAGACACTACATTGATGGATACAAGACTAGGAGACTTTGTATCAAAGAAATTTGATATACAAATTTCTGTTGAAGATTCAAAAATAAAGAATATAACCTCGACAGATTCTTCTCCCTCTTATGTAGGTGCAAGAAAATTTGCAACAAAATCTAGATTTGGAGAGCTTACAGCAAGGGCATTAACACGTACTACAAAAATAGGTGCATTAATTCTTGGAGTTCTTGAAACAGCACATCTTATAAAAGAGATATCAGATGGAGAGAATGTAATAAAAGCAACAGCTAAGTCTGCAATAAACTTAACAAGTTCAATTGCTGGAATTGGTTATGGCGGGGCAATAGGCGCAAAACATTTTGGGCCGGCTGGTTCACTTATCGGTATGGGAGTTGGTGCTTTTGTAGGAAATAGAATAAGCAAACTTGTAGATTAGCCTTGTTTATAATAACATGCATAAAAAAGGGCTTGGTAAATATGCAAAAAGGGTTATTTATAACATTTGAAGGTGTAGATGGCTGTGGGAAAACTACGCAAATAGAACTTCTTGCAGAATATTTATCTTTGCAGGGCAAAGAAACATTAATTACGAGAGAACCTGGAGCAAGGGGGTTAGGTGAAAAATTAAGAGAGATTTTATTAAACTATCCAGGCGAGGTTTCTCCTAATTGTGAATCGTTTTTGTTTTTGGCGGATAGAGCGCAGCATATAGATTGCATAATTAAACCAGCATTGGAAGCTGGGAAAATTGTACTTTGTGATAGACATACCGATTCGACTTTGGCGTATCAGGGGTATGGGCGTGGAATTGAGCTTGAAAAGATTAATTATCTTAATGAAATAGCGGTTAGCGGGTTAAAGCCAGATTTAACAATAGTGTTTGATATTGATGTTGAGACTTCACAAAATAGGGTTGGCAAGAATAAAGACCGTATGGAAGCTAGCGGGATTGAATTTTTTAATCGTGTAAGAAATGGATATTTGGATATAGCTCAGAAGAATGCTTCGAGAGTAAAGGTTATAGATGCTTCTGATAGAATAGAAAATATACATCGTAAAGTAGTGGAATTATATTGCAGATTATGAATTTACAAGAATTAGAACAGGTTATCAATCGAAATAGAGCAGGAATTGATTTTGATGGTTTAAAACGAGAGCTGGAATCAATAGATGCGAAGCTGCAATCACCTGAAGTGTGGTCAAATCAGAATTTGGCATCTGAATTAGGGCAAAAATCTCGTTCAATAAAAGAGACTTTAGATAAATTTGCACATTGGGACAGCATTATTTCAGATGCAAAAACTGCACAGGAAATAGGTGATGAAGAGTTAATAAATGAGAGTGAAGAGCAGTTAAAAGAGTTACAGAAAGAACTAGATAAATACGATGTACAGAGAATGTTATCTGGAGAATATGACGAAGCTGACGCTTTTATTTCTATAAACGCAGGAGCCGGCGGAACGGATGCACAGGACTGGGCAGAGATGCTGCTTAGGATGTATTCAAGATGGGCAGAGAGTAAGGGGTGGAAGGTTGAGCTTATTGATAAATCTGAGGGTGAAGAAGCTGGTATTAAATCTGCAACAATAAAGGTCTCGGGTAAGTATGCATATGGTTATGCAAAAGCTGAAAAAGGTGTGCATAGGCTTGTTAGGATTTCGCCATTCAATGCAAATGGAAAAAGGCAGACAAGTTTTGCTTCTTGTGAAGTTTCTCCGATAATACCAGATTATGAAAAAACAATAATTATTCCTCCTGAGGATATAGAGGTTGATACAATGCGTTCAGGGGGTGCTGGAGGACAGAATGTTAATAAGGTGGAAACAGCTGTCAGGATTTTGCACAAACCTACAGGGATTGTTGTAAAATGCCAGCAGGAACGCTCCCAGCTTCAGAATAAAGAAAATGCCATGCAGATGCTTGCGTCTAAGTTATTAGAAATAAGGCAGCGAGAGCACGATAAAAAGCTCGCAGAACTTAAAGGTGAAAATTTTGATATAAATTTCGGCTCTCAAATTCGTTCTTATGTATTTCATCCGTATAAACTTGTAAAAGACCATAGAACAGGTTTTGAGATGGGGAATGTTGATGCTGTTATGGACGGTGATTTGGATGGGTTTATCGAAACTTATTTGAAATCTTCTACAGTTAATAATTTATAATTTCTATTTTTTTATTGTGCTTCTTTCAAGAGCTCGTACAAGTTTTGTCGGTAAGTTTTCCTTGGGGTTTATAGAGCCGACAAGTATTGTCTTGCAGCCCAAAAGTTTGCCTGCTAAAATGTCTGTAAGCGGTCTATCGCCTACCATAACTGCACATTGAGGTTCTATGCCGATTGAGGTAAGATATTCACGCATTATTTTCGGATTTGGTTTGTTTGCACGGCCTATTACTCTACAGGGAGCTATTCTCGAAGCGTTTTCTATATAATTTTCATTTTTATTATTAGAAATTATTGCAACTTCAAAATCCTTTAGGAAAGTATTAAACCATTCAACAGTCTCTGGAAGAAAATCTGCTGATTTAGATACCATTATAGTGCTGTCTAAATCAAACATTATACATTTTATTCCCTGAGATTTTAACTCAGTAAAATCAATTTCATAAATGTTTTTTAAGTTATAATCAGGTTTGATAAACATTATTTAATCCCCACGGTTCTTGCTAAGGCGTATTCATAATCCAGAGGTGCTTTTGTGAGCGTTACAAAAAGTTCATCATTTGTATTTGCTAGCTCTAGATTTTCGCCTTTTGTATTTATGATTTCTGTAACTTGTGTTGTGAATTTTTCAGCAGGAGTTATAATTTCTATATCTTCATGCTTATTAAATTTATTTTTAGTCTTAATTTTGTAATAATTACCCTCGTTATTTTCTATAAATTCATTAATAGAAGAATCGTATTTATATCTTTTACCTAAAAATTCACATAGAAAATCTGCACCGGCAAGCCCTTTTGATATATCATAGCTGTATCCGTCTTTAGGATAGCCTTCGCCTAAATAGAATCCAGTTGTGTATCCTCTGTTTCCGACTTTCAAAAGTTCTTCATAATAAGGTTCCATATTGGCGTTTGGATTATTAAAAACAGAGTCAATAGCTTCTCTATAAGTTTTGGCAACCGCAGAAACGTAATATAAACTTTTTGTTCTGCCTTCAACTTTAAAAGAATCAATGCCGGCTTCTATCATTTCTTTTAGGTAGCGCACAAGACAAAGATCTTTTGTACTTAAAATATGTGTACCTTTCTCGTTTTCTTCAATCTCGTAATATTGCCCCGGGCGTGTTTCTTCAACAAGCTTGTAACTCCACCGGCATGGCTGGGAGCAATTGCCAGAATTAGCTTTTCTTTCACCATTTGTCATATAATCACTCAATAAGCACCTGCCGGAGAATGAAACACATTGTGCTCCATGAATAAAACATTCCAATTCCATATCAGGTACTTTTTGTTTGATTTCTGCAACATCTTTAATAGGAAGTTCTCGGGCTAAAATTGCTCTTGTTGCACCCATATCCTGCCAAAAACGAACAGCTTCGTAATTCAGAATATTTGCTTGTGTGCTGACGTGAATATCAGTATTAGGCATATATTTTTTAGCAAGCCGCATTATTCCTACATCGCTGATAATCAATGCATCAGGTTTTGAATCAACAATTTTATCCATTGAGCTTTCAAGAAGCTTGATATCATTGTTAAATGCAAAGATATTTAACGTAAGGTATGATTTAGCGCCCATTATTCTTGCAGTTTCAATTGCATTTTTGAGATTATCAAGAGTAATTAGTTCCCCTTTTCTCATCGCACGCAGGCTAAAATCAACAACTCCTAAGTATACAGCATCTGCACCATACTTTATTGCATATTTAAGTTTCTCAATATTACCTGCCGGCATTAAAAGTTCTGGCTTAATCATAATCTGATACTAACATAAAGGAATAGGCGGGTCAAAGTGAGATATTTAAATTCTTAAATTCTACATATTCATCGGAGTGGAAAACTAGCAAAAAAAGTTTTTAGCGTTTTTTATAATAGAACAAGGAGGATTTATGGTAGAAAGAATTTTAAATGTATCTAATTTTACAAGTATAAAAAGGTTAGTGCCTAAAAAAGCATTAATCGGGGCTATGCTTGCAGGAAGTATGCTTGCTGGTGGTTTAGCTTCTTGTGTTAATTCTGAGGATTGTTTTGAAAAAGAAAAAGTTGAATATTATCAAAAGAAAAAAACTAATTCTTTACCGTCAAAAACATTAATAACGGAAAAATACCCTCAAAAAAATAAAGCAATTGTGTCAAATATGCAATTTGTCTCAAAAGAGGATTCTTTATCAAGAAATATAGGAAAACGTGTTACAGTAGGGCTTTTGGGCGGGCTGCTCGGAGGAATTGCAGGTGTGTTTAGAGGAAATAAATCAAAACTTAATACTTCTTCGCAGTGTGCATCAGTAGGGGCGGCAGCTGGTCTATTATGCCCTGGGGTGACTTTAACCGCTATAGTTACCTTATTATCGGGTTTAACAGGTGCTTGCGCAGGTTCATTCTTTTCCGGCGGAAATCGAAGGGCTGGAATTGCTGTTGCGGCAATTTTTGGCACAATAGCTGCAATTTCTTGTATTTTATAATGTTTAAATATGTATAAAATGATAAAGAAAAAAAGGAATTAAATAATTAATTCCTTTATAAAACGGAGTTGTGATTTATGAAAGATTATTTATTCTGTTATTGAGTTGCCAATTCCATTGCCGATTGTAGCAGTTCTTTATTGGATTTGATAAGCGCATTAACGAGTTCCATTTGCACTTTTGCTTGCTGATAATCTGCCATATTAGCCTTAAAATCAGTATTTGCTTGTTCTAAAAGTCCTGAGCGAATTTCTCCTCGTCCTACTACGGGTTTGCCGGACTCAGGTGTTTCTACAAATACGCCTTCCTTAATTTCGTATAACCCATTTGGGTTATGGAAATTGGCTGTTGCTATTTTGTATAAAGGAACTGAGCGATTTCCGCCATCAGCTTTTCCATAAATAGTTCCATCATTTTTGATTTCATATTCATCATACTTGCCCAAAAACTTTCCGTTATTTGGATCTATCCAAAGTTTAATATTTGTTGTCGGAATACTTAAGGCTCCGCCTTTTAGTGCAGTATCCTGATACAAATCAGCGCTTATAGACTTTGTACCTGACATGATTTCGCCTTTGTCGTTAAGAATGTATCCTTGAACTGTATCACCATTTTTTGCTCTGTATACGCCCTCTGAATCAAATGTAAATTCACCGAGCCTAGTATAGGCAACATTACCATCAGGACTTCTTAACATAAAGTAGCCGCTTCCTTCAAAAAATAGGTTTTCGTTGGATGTTCCTGGAGTTGATTTACCTTGACCTAAGTTTTTTACATTATTATCAATTACCGCACCTCCAAGGAAGGTTTTAAAAGTTACCTTGTTTTCTCTGAAACCAGGGGTGTAAACATTAGTTAAGTTGTCAGCTAATACATCCATCCATTGTATGGTTGCTCTTTGGGTATTTATCGCTGTTGTGTATAAATCATTCATCTTTGCGCCCCTTCTTTCTATTATCTCTGTCTTCGTCTTGCTTTTGTTTTCTTTGGTTTAATTCGTCATATTCGATATTATTATCATCAAATCTTTGTCTTAATAAAGGTAAATTTTCCTTAAGGTATGCTTCTGCAACTTGTGAACTCGGAAGAAAATCTGCTGAGATTTTTCCATTCTTACTAACTTTTATAATGACAGAAATATTATTGTCAAAATCTATTCTGACAGGTTGGTTGTCTTGCATTGATTTTGCAAGCATATCTGCAAGTGTTTTTGATATATGAGATGATTTTGCAGCTTGCGATGTTGTTAGTGTGTTCATATCCACAGAACCATTCTCTACAAGCTTTGAGAAAAATTCTACATCATTTTTGTCCATTATTATATTATCATATTTAACAATTGTTTCTACTGTTACATTTGTTTTTGAATCTACTTTTTTTATTCCTTGCTCATTTGAAATCGTTTTTGTTTTTTCCAGATTAGAGTTTTCAGCAGGTTCTGTCTGTTGCATCAAAATTTCTGATTTATTTAGTGCCATATTTTTTTGTGCAATCGCTATGTTTTCACTCATAGTCGATAATATAGCGGCTTCTTCTGCTAAATCTTGCCGATTTGCTTCAAGTTCGGATTTTTTAGATTCAATAAAATCCTTAAAAGGCTGGCCTTCTGTATTGAAATTCATATTTGAACCCATTTGCTGAGCAAACAAATCTTGTGTTTCTTGAATATTCATATCATTATTAATCAAGGTGTTGTCCTCTTTTTTCTTATCATTATCTTTATTTAACCCCGAATGTTCTATATGATTATCAGATTCAGAAGGATTTTTCACTTTAGAGATTTCTTCAACGGCATTCTTTAACCCTGTCATAATGTCATTAATTTTTAAATCATCATTTTCTTTTTCTAATTTATCTTTAGAATCCTTATTCGTGAGCTTGTTTTTTTGTGAATCGGAATCTTTTTCGCTAGTTTCAGATGCCTTGTCCGAATTTTCTGTTTCGCAATCGTTTTTTACATCTTCTTCTGGAATTTGCTCTTCTTCTTTTTTTACTTCGTCAACCTCTTTTTGAGTATTTATTTTATCCTGTTCTTCATTCTTTGCAGATAAACTATCCAGCTCATCTACAAATTTCACATCATTATCTTTTTGAGTTTTTAAGGCTGATGATGTGCCGGATGTATTTATTGATGTTGTGACTTGAGGATTTGTACTAATATTCATTTCCATTGGATTCCATTTCTAATTGTTCTAACTTTTGCAATAATTCTTTTTCTTCAGCTTCTTCTCGTGAGTGAATAAAAAACCTTTGAACACCAATTTCTGAAAATTGCTTTAATTCGATTGCTTTTTGTTCTTCTAGATAAGCTTCTTTCTGTTTTTCTTTGTGTTTTTCAACAACCTTTACGGCCTGTTCTAGTTTTACAAGTTTTTGCTGCTCTTCTTCAAGTATTTCTTGAAGCCTTTTTCTCTCTTGTTCAAGAGCATCTGCTTTATCCCAGAGATGATGAAGATAGTTGTCATAATATTCCATCATCCTGAAATCTGCTTGCTTTCTATCTTTGATTGTCTGTTGTATTTCTGCATTGTTTTGTCTAATTTTTTCTTCTGCTATATAAACATCTTGCTGCGCTTTTTGTACAACAATCAATTGTTCTTCTTTTTTTCTTATACGAAAATCAAGTATTTTTTGGAGTCTATAGACAAAGGGCATAATACATTCTCACATTTGTATTGTGACAGATTTTCTTTTTTTTGAATACATCTATTTAGATGATTAATGTTTATTTTTAAAAAGTCAAAAAAAGAGAGTGACTTTTTAAATCACTCTCTTTTTTTTTCGATTAAGAATTACTTGTCGTCTAAAGCTGCAACGCCAGGAAGAACTTTACCTTCGATGAATTCTAGAGAAGCTCCGCCGCCTGTTGAGACGTGAGTAAAGTCTTCAGCTTTGCAGAACTTTTTAGCAGCAGAAACTGAATCTCCGCCGCCGATTACAGAAGTTGCACCGTTCTTTGTAGCTTCTACGATTGCTTCCAATACAGCTTTAGTGCCTTCTGCGAATTTAGGATTTTCAAATGCACCAACAGGACCATTCATAAGAATTGTTTTTGATGATTTGATAACATCTGCAAATGCTTTTCTTGAATCTGGGCCAGCATCAACTCCTTCAAACCCATCAGGGATTTCGTCAATTTTAACAAATTTATTTGTTCCATTGCCTGAAAAATCATCTGTTACAAGAACATCTGTTGCCATTACTAATTTAACGCCTTTTTCTTGAGCCTTCTTTTCGATTGCTTTTGCAACATCTAACTGATCATCTTCGCAGATTGAGTTTCCAATTTTGCCGCCGTTAGCTTTAACAAATGTATAAGCCATACCGCCGCCGATAATCATATTGTCAACTTTATCTAAAAGATTTTCTAAAACACCGATTTTAGAAGAAACTTTAGCACCGCCTACAACTGCTGTAAATGGTCTTTCTGGATTATCAAGAGCCTGAGATAAGCATCTGATTTCTTTTTCCATTAATAAACCAGAAACTGCAGGTTTAAGAATTTTAGCTAACTTAGCGGTAGATGTATGGTTTCTGTGAGCTGCACCAAATGCATCATTTACATAGAAATCTCCTAATTCTGCAAGCTCTTGGGCAAAAGTCATATCGTCATCTTTAGCTTCTTCTGCTTTGTAGAAACGGATGTTCTCTAAAAGTGCAATTTGACCGTCAGTAAGTTTTTCTACATAAGGCTTAGCTTCTTCTACAGATGGAATAAATACAATTTCTTCTCCAAAAACTTTTGACATATATTTAGCAACCGGCTCAAGAGAAAATTCCATGTTTCTTTCTCCTTTAGGTCTGCCTAAATGCGCCATAAGAACAATTTTAGCGCCCTTATCTTTTAAAAATTTAACAGTAGGTACGATAGCTTGAATACGTGTATCGTCTGTAACATTTTTGTTTTCATCAAGAGGCACATTAACATCGACTCTTACAAGAGCTGTTTTACCTTTGATGTCACCTAAATCTTTAATTGATTTTTTCATAATCTCTTTCCTTTCTTATTTGCATGATAATTATAGTAAAAACAAAAAACTCCTGCAAATAAAAAAGGTAGATTACAATTCTCTTCTGCCTTCAATAGCTCTTGCTAAAGTGACTTCGTCTGCATATTCTAAATCAGCTCCGACAGGAAGGCCAAAAGCAATGCGGGAGATTTTTATTCCAAAAGGTTTTATGAGCTTTGTTAGATAAAGGCTTGTTGCTTCTCCTTCTACAGAGGGCGAAAGTGCTAGTATAACTTCCTGAACTTCTTCGTTGGTTAATCTTTGTAATAATTCTTTTATTCTTATATCCTCAGCTCCGATTCCATCCATAGGAGAAATAAGCCCCTGAAGAACATGGTAGAGCCCACGGTATTCATTTGTTTTTTCAATTGCAATCAAATCTTTTGTTTCTGCGACAACACAAATGACAGAGCGGTTTCTATTTGTCGATTCACAAATTTCACAAGGACTTTGGGTTGATATATTAAAACAAATTTCACATGTTTTTGAACTTCTTTTTGCTTCAAGTATGGCGTTTGCAAACTTTTCCACCTCGCTTATGGGCATTTTGAGAACTTGAAAAGCCATCCTCTGAGCTGATTTCGGCCCAACGGATGGAAATTTCTGAAACTGTTCTATTAACGCTGCTATAGATTTTGGATAAATCATTTTAAGTGACTAAGTAGGGTGCGGTTAATACCGCACCATTAATTTTTACTGCCTAAAATAACCCAGGAATACTTATTCCGCCTGTTACGGATTTCATTTTTTCTTCCATAACTTTAAGAGCCTTAGAAGAAGTTTGATTGATTGCGGCTGTAATCAAATCTTCAAGCATTTCAATAGTATCTTCACTTACAGAAGCCGGATTTTCTGGATTAATGGCTTCAGCTGAAAGCTTAATAGATTTAAATAAACCCTTGCCGTCGCAAATAACTTTAACAGCTCCATTGGCAGCTTCGCCTGCTATATCCATTTTGTTAAGTTCTTCCTGAGTCTCTTTAAGCTTTTTTTGAATATTTTGGGCCTGTTTCATCATATTCATCATGTTCATCATAGCTTTTATTCCTCCCTTTTTAAATCTGATTTTCTATTTTTGCCATTAAGTCATCATCAATATCAAAGTTTGCATAGACATTTTGAACATCATCGTGTTCTTCAAGCCTGCCTAACAACCTCATAATATTGATTGCAGTTTTTTCGTCAGTAACTTCGATTGTGTTTTGCGGGATTCTTGTGAATTCTGCCGAAGTTGATTTAAAACCTTCTTTTTCTAATCCTTCAGTGATTGGCTGTAAATTAGGAATTGAGGTATAAACCTTGTATTCATCATCTTCTTCAACAATGTCTTCAGCATCAAGATTAATTGCCGCATCGAAGAGTTTTTCATAATCAACATCTTCTTTGTTAAAAGTAATACACCCTTTTTTATCAAACATCCATCCGACACATCCAGTTTCACCGAGGTTGCCGTTGAATTTTGTAAAGTAGCTTCTAATATCTCCGGCTGTACGGTTTTTATTATCGGTCATAGCCTCAATTACAACCGCAACTCCGCCGGCTGCATAGCCTTCATAAGTCATTTCATCGTAGTTTTCCTGCGAGCCGGAGCCTGCGCCTTTTTCGATTGCTCTTTTTATATTATCATTTGGAAGCCCGGCAGCTTTTGCTTTTTCAATAGCCGTTCTTAACCTGAAATTTCCGGCAGGATCTGGCCCTCCAAGCTTTGATGCTACAATAATTTCTCTTGAAAATTTCTGAAATTCCGCAGCTCTTAGAGAGTCGGTTTTTGCTTTTTTATGTTTAATTGTTGACCATTTCGAGTGTCCGCTCATAAATATCCCCTGTTCTGTCTGATTAATAGTACTTTTATCATACATAAAACCTGTTTTTATAGCAAGTACTCATATATATGGTTTAGATTTTAATACAAATTTTGATTTTTCTTCAAAAATATATTATTATTGTAAAATGATAATTTTAAACACAGCCCTAATAGTATTCTTATTATTTTTAAACGGTTTTTTTGTAGCAGCAGAGTTTGCATTTGTAGGAGTTAGAAAAACCAGAATTCAACAGCTTTCTAATGAAGGAAACTTTAATGCAAAACTTGCAATGGACGGGATAAAGAATCTAGATAGATACATAGCTGCAGTGCAGCTTGGTATAACAATTTCAAGCCTCGGGATAGGCTGGGTTGGTGAATCTACTTTGGCAAGATTAATACATCCGCTGTTCCAGTTTTTACCGGCGAAAGCTGATACAATTGCGACACATACAGTTTCTGTTACGATAGCTTTTATTCTTATTACTGTCTTGCACGTAGTAATTGGAGAATTAATGCCTAAATCTATTGCACTACAGTTTTCAGAAAAAACTACTCTTTTTGTAGCAAAACCGATGTTTGTAATCACAAGACTATTTGCGCCGATGATTGTAGTTTTAAACGGGCTTGGAAATTTCTTATTGAGATTATGCAGAATAGAGCCGGCTAATTCTCACCAAATGGTTCATTCAACAGAAGAATTAAATATGCTTATTGATGCAAGTAGAAAAGGCGGAGTGCTCAATGATAAGGAAGCCGAAATCTTGCATAATGTGTTTAAGTTTTCAGATTTAACGGCCGGGCAAATTATGATTCCAAGAACTGATATGGTTTGTATTCCTTCAAGCGCTTCACTGGATGTAATAAACGATATTATTATTGAGAATCAGTATACCAGATACCCGGTTTATGAAGAAAACCTTGATAATATTTTGGGTTTTATTCATATAAAAGATATTTACCCAATGCTTGCAAGAAAGAAGGATTTTTCTGTATCATCTCTTCTTAGAGAAGCGTTTTTTGTTCCTGAAACCATGCCTGTAGAGAGTTTGGCAATAGAGTTTCAAAAACAAAAATCTCAAATGGCTTTTGTGATAGATGAATTCGGCGGAACAAGCGGTCTTGTTACACACGAAGATCTTATGGAAGAGATTCTTGGAGAGGTTCAGGATGAATTTGATGATGAAGAAGCAGATATAAAAACAATGAGTGATGGGGGTTATGAAGTCTGCGGGAAAATAAGATTAGACGAGTTTTGCGAATTCTTTAATGTGGCCTTATCCGATGATGATGTTAATACTCTGGGAGGGTATGTTATTAAGAATCTAGGACGGATTGCGGAAGAAAATGATGAGGTAAAAGACGAATTCTTTAAATATTGCGTAACAAAAACCGATTCAGGCAGAATTCTAAAAGTCAGAATAGAAAGATTGACAGAGCAAAATTAAGCTTTACAAATCGTAACATTAAAGCAATTTTTCAGAAAAAAAATACTTTTATATATTACTAGGATATAAAAATGAGGAGTAATATATGAAAAATTTGAAAAAGAAGATTTCGGCTTTAGTGTTAACAACAGTATTTGCTACAATGCAGTTATCTTATGCATCAATTGAAACAGGCTTAGGCGCCGGTAATGGTGGGGCTGTTATTAATAACACTCAAGGCGGTTTTGTTAATGTTGACGGTATTGGTACTGGGAATGTCGATTTAAATTTCAATGGTAATGCGCATGTAAACTGGGATTCATTGAATGTAAATAAAGGCG
>CALUSJ010000016.1 GCA_944323405.1 Candidatus Gastranaerophilales bacterium | reverse complement strand
CTACGTATGCAAGAGAAATCCTGACAGGCGAATACGGCGAAGGTATGGACTACACCCTTAGAGGGCATACAAATAAACTCGTCGGAATTGTTAACGGAATAGATTATGACGTATTTAACCCCAAAACCGACAAAACATTAGTTAAAAACTATGATATTAATTCTATTGAAAACAAAGAAGAAAACAAAAAAGAAGTTCTTGAATATTTCGGGCTTAAATACAGGCCGGAAAGACCCTTGATTGCTTTAATTTCAAGACTTGTAGACCAAAAAGGACTTGATTTAATAAGACAGGTTGAAAATGATTTAAGAAACCTTGAAGCTGATTTCATTTTCCTAGGTTCCGGCGATAAATCATATGAGAATTTGTTTATCTGGCTTTCCAATAACACTTCAAATATAAGGGCTTATGTAGGCTATAGAGGGGATTTAGCAAATCTTATTTATGCAGGAAGCGATTTCTTCCTTATGCCTTCAAAATTTGAACCGTGCGGACTTTCGCAGCTGATTGCCATGCATTTTGGCTCCCTGCCGATTGTAAGGGCAACAGGAGGATTAGAAGATACGGTTACAGGCTATCCGCTTGATAACTCTACAGGATTTAAGTTCTGGGGCTACGACGGATGGGCTATGAAAGATGCTATTCTAACTGCAATGTATGTTTATAAAGATAAATATACATTAAATGCAATGCGAAAAAGTGCTATGCAGGCTGATTTCAGCTGGAAGGAAAGCGCTAAAAAATATATGGAAATGTACAAATCGCTTGTTTAATCTTCTCGATTTTTTATTACAAGAAACCCGTTCCGTGGATATTGAAATTCTAATGCGCTGCTTTTTATTTCACCTAAAAACTCGTAAGGAATAGCAAGTTTATCAAGCATAGATTTTTGGATTTGCGTTTCTTCATCTCCTTGGTTTATAATCAGCATTTCTTTTTTTAGAAGCTGATATGCGTGAATTAATAATCTTTCCGGCATAAAATATTTTTTAGGAAGTCCCCATTTTAAGAGCGGATAAGGAGTTACAAAAGGCAGAAACCAAGTAATATAATCATATTCCCCTCTCATATTTAACAAATCATCGGCATAATAATTTACACCAGACAAACCTTTGATATAAAACTTAGCAGCCTCATAACGTGAATAAAAATTTGAGTACAGGCGGTATGCATCAATCTCAACACCATCCAAGAAAAGATTAGGAGTATATTGCCTGAAAAATTCATACTCGCCTCTTACATACGCCCAATTTTTTGAACCTATATCCAGCACTTTCAATGTTCCTTGCAAGCTGGGTTTCAGAAACTGATTGAGTATATCAAAAACATAATCACTTTCTGCGTTTTTAACCTCTCCTTTATAATTCTTTCTCGATAATTTTGTATGAGAACGTATAAAAAATCAAACCTGTTTTTTAAATCTTCAAACATATTAAAATTATATCAAAAGAATCAAGCTTTTTAATTTTCTTCCTGCCAAATTGTAACAAATTTGTAAACATTTAAAAAATTAGCGCAATTTTATATTGAGTAAATACTTTATATATATATGAGTATGTTATTTGCGATAAATAAAGTACACGAGGTTAATAATACAACAGCAAAAACAAGTGCTGACACTAAGGCTCAGAGTGAAGCCATATTTAACTATGAACTTCAGGCTCCAGCAGACAGTATCGTTACAAAAAGACTCTGGAGTGAAAATGTTAAAAGCATTTTGTTAGAAGCTGTACAGTCAATGGGTATAAAAAATTATACGCCATCAATTCTTAAAGATGATAATACTGCAATCAAAAAAGCACAGACTCATCTGATTGACTTAATGAAATATTATGAAGGCGACAGAGATTATTATTACGAAGCACATACAACTCCGTATAAAGATAAATACGGCTCTATGACAAACGGTTTTGGCGAATTAACCAGCAAATATATGAGCCAAGAAAAAGCTTATGAAAACTTATCAAAGAAACTCAAGTCTTATTCAAATGAAGTCAAGAATTTATTAAACAGAAAAATCGGCAAAAATACATATGAAAACCTTCCTAGTTCTATAAAAGAAGGATTGATTGATTTATGTTATAACAAAGGACTTGGTACAATAAGTAAGAATAGCGAATTAATTAGTGCAATAAAACAAAAGGACTATTCTGAGGTTGTATCAAACCTTGTATATGTATATTCCAACAAAACTGGTGCTCCTAAAAAAGAAGATGCCGGATTATATAGAAGAAGCTTAAACCGAATGATATTAGCTTCAAGAGACCTAAAGGGCGAAGAGCTTAATCAGACAAAACAAGAAATAGAAAAGGTTTATCAAAAAGCGCAGAAATGTCATAATCAAAACAACGCTTCTACTATTGAACTCAACAAAATATATGAGCAGTATAAAGATGGCAAAATTTCATCAAACGCACATTCAGCCGAATCATTCAAAGTAAAAGTCGGCGAAGAGTTTAAAGGTAAAGGTGTTTGGGCTGTTGCACAAGCTCTTTATAAATCACTTGGGAATACTGAAATGAGTTTTCAGGATTTTTACAAAGAATTTTTGAGCATAAACAATAATCCTGAAAAAGTTAATATAGGCGAAGAAGTAAAAGTTCCATATTTAATAAAAACAGATAAAACGGAAAGTATTAAAGAAACTAAAGAAACCAACTCAGCAGAGCCGATTGCAAAAGAAGTTGTCCTGCCGGAAGTTGAAAAGATTGCTCCGCAACAATCAAAAGAAGAAGTTAAGCAGAAAGAAAAACCAGGCTTACTCAAGAGAATTTGGAACGGCGTAAAGACATTCTTCAAAAAAGCTTGGAACTTCTGCAAAAATATATTAGGAATAGAAAAGAAAGAAGATGCTCCTGCTGTTGTTAACCTGCCTGAGCCTAAAACTCCTTTCGAGAGGGTTTTGAGAGAGGGAAAAACCACCAAAGAAGGTGATTTTCAGGTAATAACCCTGGATTACAAAGTTAAAAAAGGCGACAATTTATGGAGACTTTCTAGAAAATACGGCACAACAGAAGAAATCCTTTGCTGCAGCAATAATATTGCAGACAAAAACAGTATAAATGAAGGCCAGACAATTAGGATTCAAAAACTTGGATACAAAGTTGAAAAAGGCGATAATTTATTCCAAATAGCAAAAAAATTCGGCCTGACCATTGAAATCCTGAAAGACTTGAACAACATTGTTAACGTAGATAAGATTAATGAAGGACAAATGCTTGAAATTCCTGGTTTTATCTATACAGTAAAGCCTAAAGATACACTCTTCAAAATATCAAAGCTTGTCGGGGTAAGTGTTGAAGACTTAAAACGCATCAACGGGCTTGAAAATGATACAATTTCACCTAACCAAAAAATCAAAATTGTGTATAACGACTCAGATTTTGCAGTATCAGCAGACAAAAAAGAGGTTCGCTATAATAAAGAAACAAATACTAAAACAGAATCTATTGATATGAGAACAACGGCGGATTTATCAAAACGTCCGTTGTTACAAAAGAAAAATAAAGTAAACGGTCGTGTTTTGGCAACCAGAAAAGAGTTTGTTATTCCAAACGCAAAAGGCAGCTTGTCCGGGAAAACAATAATTATTAATGCCGGCCACGGTTATTCTCAAGCAGGTACTGACCACGGCGCAGCAGGCCGAAATGGTCTGGATGACGAATGGCTTATTAATTACGATAACGCAATGCGTCTTAAAGATAAATTATGTGCAAAAGGTGCTAAAGTAATATTCATGCAAGGACACGTAAATATTATCACTAGAGAAATTCCAAAAGAAAACAATAAAGCTGATTTGTTTGTTTCAGTACACGTCAACTCTTCTACTGCAAAAGAAGTGAAAGATAGAACACAGATTTATACATTTAATAGAGCAAGCAAAGTAAACAAAAAGAGCAAAAAACTTTCACAGATAATGGAAAAGAATTTCGATAATTGGATTCCAAAAAATGAAAAAATAGCTCCTGAAGACAAATATATAGTTTCTAACACAGCTGATTATGCTCAATCCGAAAGTGCAAACTTTAGCGTAATACGTACAGCAGAAAACAGACAAAAAATACCGGCAGTGTTATGGGAAGTCGCTTTTATGAACTCAAGAAAAGGCCGAGAAAGAATGAGCAACCCTGCAATAATGAACAACTACGCAGATATTATGACAAAATCAATTGAGCAAGCAGTATTGCAAGGCATTGTATAAAACAGTCTTAAATGGATAACCTCTATTATTAAATAAAATTGGTGTTAAATGAAAATCATTCAACACCAATTTTGTTTTTAAAAACAATATAGACTTTAGTCTGCCAATAACTTTTTCCTACTAGCAGCCGCAGCTGTTACCTAAAGAAGCGTGGAATGTTCTTGAGATAACGTCATCTTGTTGTTCTTTTGTAAGCTTAATAAAGTTTACTGCATAACCTGAAACCCTTACTGTTAATTGCGGGTATTTTTCAGGATGTGCTTGAGCATCAAGCAATGTTTCTCTATTGAATACATTTACGTTTAAGTGGTGTCCGCCTTTTTCAACATAACCGTCTAATAAATTTATTAAATTTTCTTCTTGTTGAGTAGTCATTTTTATCGCCTTTCTATGTTTTTATATTCTCTTAAATCTTAAAAGGTGACTGAGTGACTGGGTGACTAAGTGACTGAGTTTTAAATTTCTTAGTCACTTAATCACTTATTCACCTATTCACTTTTTACTGGCATGTTCCTTCGCAGCATCCGCAATCTAAATGAATGTCCAAGTCGCCCATGAATACTTCGTCTTTACCTAAAGCGTTAGGAATGATAGAGAAAGTATTTGAGATACCGTCTTGAGCATCATTGAACGGAAGCTTAGCAACTGAAGCTAATGAAGCAACAGCACCGTGAGAATCACGTCCGTGCATCGGGTTAGCACCAGGAGC
>CALUSJ010000015.1 GCA_944323405.1 Candidatus Gastranaerophilales bacterium | reverse complement strand
AAGATTTGTTCATTTTTTTGATTGAATTAGTGACTGGTGAGTAGTAACTAGTGAATAGTGAATAGGCGAAGCGTGAAGGGTGAGGAGTGAAGGGTGAAGGGTGAAGGGAGCATTTTAGGTTTAGGTTCGGCCGTGTAGTGTCATTGCGAGGACGATTAGGACGAAGCAATCCAGCCGATTATTAACTATTACATTTTAATCTAAAATACAAAAATATTAGAGTTTAGGTGACTAGTAAATAGTGAGTAGGTGAAGAGTGAGGGGTGAAGGGAGCATTTTAGGGTTTAGGTCAAACACTACCTGACTTCCTGTCATTGCGAGGACGATTAGGACGAAGCAATCCAGCTGATTATTAACTATTACATTTTAATCTAAAATACAGAAATATTAGAGTTTAGGTGACTAGTGATTAGTGACTAGTGAATAGGTGAATAAGTAAATAAGTAAATAAGTTAATAAGCAAACAAGGTTCAAAATAAGAATATTCTTTAACTTCTTCTAAACTCCTAAACCTCTAAACTCCTCAACCCTGCTAAGGCTGTAGCTCAAACACTACCTGACTTCCTGTCATTGCGAGGACGATTAGGACGAAGCAATCCAGCTGATTAATAACTTTTACATTTTAATCTAAAATACAAAAATATTAGAGTTTAGGTGACTAGTGAATAGTGACTAGTGAATAGGTAAATAAGGTGTAGATTAGGTATTGCTTGACTTCCTGTCATTGCGAGGACGATTAGGACGAAGCAATCCAGCTGATTATTAACTATTACATTTTAATCTAAAATACAGAAATACAAATCCTGCCAATCGTGATTATTCAATTCGATTAATTCTAGTTTTGATTTTCTGTTGCCGCCTTTAAATTGTTTCTCGCGAGCTATTGCAGAATTTATATCTTCATAAACTTCATAATATCCTAATTTATCAACCCCATATTTTTGAGTAAAACCTTCTACTACTTTGTTTTTATGCTCCCAAGCCCGTTTTACAAGGTTATTGGTTACACCCACATACAAAGTACCGTTCTTTTTACTAAATAGAATATATACATAATACTGTCTGTTATTCATAAATAAATAATATCAAAATGTAATAGTTAATAATCAGCTGGATTGCTTCGTCCTAATCGTCCTCGCAATGACACTACACGGCCGAACCTAAACCTAAAATGCTCCCTTCACCCTTCACGCTTCACCTATTCACTAGTCACTAGTGACTAGTCACTTATCCCCCCCCTTTACATTTCCCCCTTTTTGTAGTACTTATTGCATGTAGAGAGGTTTCAACCTCTATGTAAACAAAAGAAGGAGAACTCAAATGAGTGAAAGAAGATTAGTAGGAACAGGCGAAATGTTCAAAAAAGCATTGGCTGGCGGTTATGCCATTGGTGCTTACAATGTTAACAACATGGAAATTCTTCAAGATATTGCTGAAGCTGCTGAAGAAACAAGATCACCAATTATTTTACAAGTTTCAGCTGGTGCAAGAAAATATGCAAATCAAACATATTTAATCAAGTTAGTAGAAGCAGCTCTTGCTACAACAACTGTACCTATAGCTTTACACTTAGACCACGGTGCTGATTTTGAGATATGTAAGGCTTGTATTGACGGCGGTTTCTCATCTGTTATGATTGACGGAAGCAGATTCCCGTTAGAAGAAAATATTAAATTAACAAAGCAGGTTGTAGATTATGCTCATCCACGCGGAGTTTCAGTAGAAGCTGAATTAGGTAAATTAGCAGGTGTTGAGGATGATGTTAAAGTTCACGCTAAAGACTCAACTTACACAGACCCTGCAGAAGCTGCAAGATTTGTTAAAGAAACTGGCTGCGATTCTTTAGCTGTTGCAATCGGTACTTCTCACGGTGCTTACAAATTCAAAGGCGAAGCTAAGTTAGACTTTGAAAGACTTGCTGAAATCAAAAAAGCTGTAAATGAAATTGTTGGCTTTGATTATCCGTTAGTTCTTCACGGTTCTTCTTCAGTTCCTAAGGAATTTGTTGCTAAATGTAACCAATTTGGCGGTAAATTACCTGACGCTCAAGGTGTTCCTGAAGAAATGCTTAACTATGCTTCTAAGCACGGTGTTGCAAAGATTAACATCGATACAGACTTAAGATTAGCAATGACAGCTACTATAAGAGAGTTCTTCATTGAACATCCTGAAAAGTTTGACCCACGTGAATACATGGGCCCTGGTAGAACAGCAGTAAAAGAAATGGTTATGCATAAAATGCGTGACGTATTAGGTACTGCTGGTCACGCTGATGACTAAGAAGGCAATGTAATACTTTTATTAAAGATGGGTTAGAATTTTTCTAACCCATCTTTTTTTTATCAAAATTATGCTTCTTTTATGATAAACTATTTTTAAAAATGAGGTTTAATTATGATTGAAAATTGGAAAATCCCCTTACTAATGACGCTTATTGCAGGTTTTGCAACGGTAATTGGCGGGTTTATAACTTTTCTTGTTAAAAAGAATAACTTGAAAGTTTTATCACTTGGCCTTGGATTCTCTGCCGGAGTAATGATTTTTGTATCTTTTACAGAAATATTATCTACAGCAGAAGGGCTTTTAAAGGAATACTATCCGATAGATTATCATTGGATAATGTTCTGGGGATTTATAGCTGGGGTAATTGTTTCTAAACTTATTGATACATTCCTTCCTGACCACGTAGAGGGTGATTTACTTGAGGGTTCTGAGGGTTCTAAAAGAACACATCGGATTAAACGAGCAGGAGTGTTAACTGCAATAGCCATAGCTGTTCACAATTTCCCGGAAGGATTGGGGACGTTTCTTGTTTCGTCACAAGACATTGCAATTGGGATTACTGTTGCTCTTGCAATTGCGTTACATAATATTCCTGAGGGCATTGCTGTTGCACTTCCGATTTATCACGCTACCGGGAAAAAAAGAATGGCAATATGGTATTCTTTTTGGACAGGTATGACCGAGCCTATTGGGGCTTTAATTGGTTTAGCGCTTTTACATTGGTTTTTACCGCAGGTGTTTGTCGGGTTCTTTATGGCTGCGGTTGTCGGGATTATGATATATATTTCTTTTGATACATTGCTTCCGCTCTCACACGAATATGGCGACTGGCATTACGCTATTACCGGCGTTATGTCTGGAATAATAGTTATTTGGGCAAGCTTGTTATTATTAAATGGATATTAAAATTGATAAAAAATTTGGGGGCTCAAAAAGCCCCCATTTTTTACAAACGAATTTTAAGATTAAATAACGTCAAACCCGGTATATTTTCTTAATACTTCAGGAATAATAATACTTCCATCAGCTTGTTGGAAATTTTCAATAATTGCGGCAAAAGTTCTTCCGACAGCAAGCCCTGAGCCGTTTATTGTATGTACAAACCTTACTTGGCCGTCTTTTGTGCGGTAACGCATATTAGCTCTTCTTGCTTGATAATCGCCGTAATTTGAACAGCTGGAAATCTCTTTATACGTATTATATGAAGGCAGCCAAACTTCTAAATCAAAGCACTTGTTTGCACTAAACCCTATATCTGCACTACAAAGAGCTACTTTTCTATAAGGCAGCCCCAGTTTTTCCAAACAAACTTCTGCATCTCGGGTAAGCTTTTCGTGTTCAGCTGGACTGGATTCAGGAGTAGTAAGCTTTACCATTTCAACTTTATTAAACTGGTGCACTCTTATTAATCCTCTCGTATCTTTACCAGCAGAACCGGCTTCTCTTCTAAAGCAAGGAGTATACGCCGTCATATATTTCGGCAAGTCGTCTTCTGATAAGATTTCGCCGGAATAAATATTTGTAACGGGAACTTCTGCTGTTGGAATCAGGTATAAATCTTCATCAACGCATTTGTACATATCTTCAGCAAACTTAGGTAATTGTCCTGTTCCTGTCATCGTAGCGGAGTTCGCCATAAAAGGCGGTAAAATTTCTTCATAACCGTGTTCTTCTGTGTGTAAATCCAAGAAAAACTGGATAATAGCACGCTCTAATCTTGCGCCTTTGCCTCTATAGAGAGTAAATCTTGATTGAGAAATCTTAACACCACGCTCAAAATCAACAATACCTTTTTCTTCACATAAATCCCAATGAGCTTTCGGTGTGAAACTGAATTCGGTAGGTTTACCCCAGTATTTAACCGGGATATTATCCTCTTCTGATTCACCAATCGGAGTTGTTTCATCAGGAATATTCGGTGTTCTCAATAACATATCCCGCTGAATTCTGTCCAAGTCGAGCTGCTTATCTTCAAGCTCTTTTATTTCATCGCCTAGTTTACGCACTTCTTCTTGGATTGCATCAGTATTTTCACCATTCTTTTTAAGCATACCGATTTTTTGTGATTCAGTTTTCCTTTTTGCACGCAGCTCATCAGCCTTAGCTTGTACTTTTCTTCTATCGGCATCGATTGCTATAATTGTATCAATCGATAACTCAGGATTTCTTCTTTTTAAAAGTTCATTAATTTTTTCAGGATTTTCTCTAATCAATTTAATGTCTAACATTCTTAATACCTCTTTTTACTGACTTTATTATTAACATAAAATTAGTAAAAAGTATAGGTGGGGGGACTACTCCCTAATCCCCATTTCCCTCACAAATTCTATCTATATCTTTCTTAACCGAGCTCAAACCATTAATCCCAAAAACTTTGTTTAATGTGTCTATAAGATTAGGATTCAAAATAATCGGAGTGCATTTACCTACAAAAATGCTAACATTATTCTTATTAGAAAGAAAAATCATCTGGGACATAGAATGTCTATCGCATTTTGGAAAGAAAACTACCAGAGGAATATCAAATTTTTCATTCAATCCCTCAACAAATTCAACAATAGAAAAACTATCAAAACAAGCGTTTAGGCAAATTACATTTTCTTTTGGAGTACAGTATGAAAGCGAAATTATTAAGATATCATCAGGGGTTTGTTTTATAAGTTTGTCAAAATAAGCCTGCTGTTCTAGAGTATAGCCATTAAACCCGATAATAAAAACTTTAGAATAATTTCCTTTGTCAAGCTCTTCTAGAATCATATCCTTTGAATTATTATAGCTGTAGCCAATCATAACACTTTCACACTGTCTGCCGGTCTTAAACCCTTTTGCACTAATAGCAGCTTCTATTACTCCTGAAAAGTCCTTGTTTTTAATCGAAATAACTCCTTTAATATATGCAAAATCTGTAGTATACAACAATCCTCGATACAGATTTTCAATATTATACAAAGAATGGCGTGTAAGTATAATAGGCCCTGGAAAGGTTGCAAAATCCAAAAGACAGTTTTCCATTCCTTGCCCGTATTGTCCTCTTAGGTTTTCATATTGAGT
The DNA here is from genome assembly GCA_944323405.1 of Candidatus Gastranaerophilales bacterium. GTDB lineage: Bacteria > Cyanobacteriota > Vampirovibrionia > Gastranaerophilales > Gastranaerophilaceae > CAG-196. Next base: position 2,047 of record CALUSJ010000015.1, on the reverse strand, counting down.
AAATTTAGGAAACGTATGCGCAAGCATCATCTCATCGTGAGTATAAACATCAATGTCCGTATTTTCAACAGCATTAAGAATATCTTCTAACTCTCTAATATTAGAACCTACCACCAAAACTGCTTTTCCTGGTGTCGTTGAATAAGAAACCTCGGTTATTCTTTGGCTGCCATATTGCTCTTCTTGATTTTTACGTATGAGTTTCATTAGCTTGTTATCAATTATCGATGCATTAGTTAAAAGAGTCTTATAGAATTCTGCATCTTGTTTTTCGGTATTCAGGGAATTCAACAGTTCAAGGATTGTAAGATATCCTTCTTGTGAATCTACGCCATATGTTTCTAAGTCCAAAATGTTTGTACATAAGCTTTTTGCTACTGCAAACAGAATTTTGTACAAATCCCGTATTTCTTGTGGAACTTGCTGAACTTTTTTTAAGAACTCTTTTTCTCCCATTTGTATAGAGTTTATGATATCCATCTTTTTATTAAACTTTAAAACAGATTTCAAACACTCAGGAACAGTGTTATTTTCCATACACAGTGTTTCATATTTTTCTATAATATTCGGTATAATTTTATTAAATTCTGTAGTAATCATTTTAAAATCAGTTTCTGAAAACTCTGGATTAGAGACCAATACAGAAATAGTATTCAAAATAATATTCTTAATAGAATTATCCGATATATTATTTTCATACAGTTTTAAAGCATAATATGCACCTAGTCTTAAATACAAAACAAGAATTTCTTGCAGAGAAGAGGTTCTCGGATTTATTGAACAAATCCCTCTTGATACACAACTGTCATATTGATAATCTTCATTATAAATCATAGCAGCTACATATTAGAGTTAAAAAACATTTATTTAATCAGCCGGTTAGGTTATAAATAAGGATAAATAATTTACGAGAAAATTTACGTATTTTTCGCAAACGTTACACTTGACATTTTTCTATTTTTGTAGTAAGGTGCATGCGTGTGTAAAAAATAAGAGGGTAAAGTTATGAGAATTTATGCTATCCGAAATGATGGAATAGTGAAGCCATCTGCTAATTCCCAAAAAGTTCAGACAAGAAAATCTGCTCCATCTTTGAGCTTGGATGAACCCAAAGCTGATACTGTATCATTTAAGAGTAAAACCTTAAAAGGAGCAGGAATAGGGTCTTTATGCGGAGTCGCAGCTTTAGGAGCAATTTCATTTTTATCTGGAGGACTTGCCACCCCGCTTGCTTTTGGTTTTTATGCCGCAACTATGGGCACTGCCGGAGGAATGCTGGGTAATGTCTTGGACAAGATTGATGAAGAAGAAAAAGAACTGAGAGATAAGATTCGTAAAAATAAATAAAAATTTTGGTTGAGCTTTTTTATAGTACTTGAATAAGTTGGGGCAAAAACCCCAACATTTTTTATAATTAAAAATTTTTATCTCTCCAGTTATTGTATTTTAGTTTATTTTTTGAATATAAAAAATACCGCAAGTACTATAAACAAAAACCCGATTAAATAGTTCCATTTGAATTGTTCTTTGAGATATAAAACTGAAAAGAAAGAAAATACCGTGAGAGTTATAACTTCTTGAATCGTTTTTAATTGAACAGCGTTATAACAATTGTATCCGATTCTGTTGGCTGGTACTTGAAAACAGTATTCAAAAAAAGCGATTCCCCAGCTAGCAAGAATCACTATAACAAGGGGGAGGCTTCTGAATCTGAGGTGACCATACCAGGCAAAAGTCATAAATATATTTGAAATTAATAATAATATAATCGGTGCTATGTGTCTAAACATAGCCCGATTATAGCATAAAAAAATTATTTATTAAGCTGATGCTTGGCTTGCAATATTTTGAAGAGCTAAAGCTACTTTCGGGTCAAGTTCTTTGTCTAACATTGCTTGCTGTGCGGTTAACTGCAGAAGTTGTGCCTGCCCTTCGGGAGTCTTTTTCATGTTTTCAACTTCTACTTTAGTTCCGACATCTTCACCTACGATTTTTCGTGTTAACTTGCCTGCAAGAGCACAGCCGATTGAACCGCATACAAGACCTG
>CALUSJ010000014.1 GCA_944323405.1 Candidatus Gastranaerophilales bacterium | reverse complement strand
CAATCTGCTCTTGAACCTGCTTAGAGTACTCTGCGTACATCTTGTCATTCAGTTCTTTTAAATCATCGGTTGTACCTGTCGGAGTAACATCAAAATCCTCAAACGCACGTTCCAGCGCTCTTGAGTTATATGGTATGCGCCCAAGATACGAATAGATATTTGCGCTTGTGTAGGAATATACTCCATTTACTGTGAAGTTTGACATAGTGATACACACCTCTTATATGATATATAAGATATATCGGCATTTTTTCTAAAAACTTTAGGCTTTTTTCAAAAACTTTTACAAAAGTTTACAAAATCGGTGCAAAACCCAATAATATCAAGAAAGTCTTTTAGAAGGTACAGACATGTTTTGTAAAGATATGTAACAAAGAAATAAGAGATTGAAATTGAGACTCTTTTATATACTTTATATATATGTAAGACAAAACACAAGAGAGTAAAACAAAATAAGATGATATGCTTGGTCATTTGTTTAGGCATTATTATGCTGGACTTATGATTCAGGCAAAAAAGAGGTGATGAATATGGCACTATTGGAGAGCTATAACATTAATGCTATGGCGACAAATATTTCACGAGAATTTTACATTAACGATAACCAACCAGAAGATAAGTCCTATGTTTTGATGGATGAAATGCGGCTTTTTGCGATGGACATGAAATCCCGAGTGACATTTATATCGCGAACGAAGTCGTAGAGAATGTTTTTACAAAAATAATACCAATTTAATCTTACTTACTTACTTACTTAATTCCCCAACTTACTTATCTATTAGCGCCTGATAAACAATCAGGCTTTTTTTTATGCGGAATTTTTTCTTTTCATTCTTAGTTTTTGCTGGGTTTTAAATATAAATTGTTTTATTGTTGAATAATATCCAATAGCAAGCACAAGAGAGGCTGTTACCCAGGCAATCGGGCCGGCATAAAAGACTCCGAAGTATCCGATTCTTACTGCAAGAAATACCGCCGCAAAAGAGCGCATTACGAGTTCACCTACGGATGCAAGCATTGGTATAACAGCACGACCTAAGCCTTGAAGTGCATTCCTGTATATAAAAATCTGTGCGAGGAAGAAATAGAACAGTGAGCTTATAAATAAGTAATCGTGTGCAATTTTTACAACGTGTTCATTTCCGCTTCCAACAAAAATTCTTACAAAATGTCCGCCCCAGAAGTGCATAATAAAAGCCATAAAGATACTTAATCCGACATTTATAAGAGAGGCTCTTTTAACCCCGTACCTTATTCTTGAGAAATGCCCTGCTCCGAAGTTTTGCGCAACATAAGAAGCCAGAGCAACTCCGAATGAAATCATGGGAAGAGTTGCAATTTGTTCTATTCTCAAAGCTGCTGTAAAGGCGGCAATAATATTGGCTCCAAATGTATTACATACACTTTGTATAATGAGGATGCTTAAACCTAGTATTGTAAATTGTACAGCCATAGGAATTCCGACTTTTAAATGCTCTATTGCAAATTTGTAATCATTTTTCCAATCAAAAATCCAGTCGCTTTTTTTGAGGTGTAGTATTGGGAAATGTCTTTTTACATACCATACACATAAAAGTCCTGATACAGCTTGAGATAAAACAAGAGCAATGGCTGAGCCAGGTACTCCCCAATGAAATTCTATAATAAACGTAAGTGCCAGAAGTATGTTTAGGATAGATGCGACAATAAGGCAATATAATGGCGTCATGCTATCTCCCAGAGCACGAATTATATTTGCAAGCAGGTTATAAAAATTGGCTACAAATAAACCTAAGACAACGATTTCAATATACCAAAACGCATCTTGGTAAATATTAGCCGGTACATTCATAAGAAAGAGCAGTTGATGCATAAATATTGCGCAAATAATTGTAAATGCTGCTGTGAATAAAAAACTTAAAATGGTAGACATTGTAACAGAACGTCTCACACCTCTATAGTCTTTTGCTCCGAACCTTTGGCCTGTTATCACAGAAAATCCGCTTGTTAATCCGACAATAATAAACATTATTAAGAAAAACAATGGCGAGACTGCTCCAACAGCTGCTAAAGCGTCCATTCCAAGAGTTCTTCCTACAATAATAATATCTGCTATATTATAGAATTGCTGAAAGATGTTTCCAATAAGAAGCGGTATCGAAAACATAAGCATCAATTTTACTGGCGCTCCCCTTGTGAGATCATTTATCATTTCAACTAGCCTTTCTTCTTTATATATTATAAATGAAACATTTACCAATGGTTCATTTTGTATTTACATTGATTTTTATTAGTGATAGTCTTTGTGAGAGATAGGATTATGGGAAAGAATATTTTTATTACAGCAACAAATACTGAAATTGGGAAAACATATATTTCGGCGCTCATAGTAAAGAAAATGAGGGATTCAGGTTATAACTGCGGATATTTTAAGCCGGTTTTAAGCGGTGCTGTATTGGATGGAAATAGACTTTTAGAGAGTGATGTTAATTATGTTATAAAAAGTAGTTCATTGCCAGAAAAACCAGAAAATTGTGTTGCATATTATTGGCAGGAAGCTGTTTCTCCTCATCTTGCAGCTAAAAGAGCAGGAGTTAGTATAGATGTTGACAGAATTTTAAAGCATTATAAATTTCTTTCTAAAAAGTATGATTATATGGTTACAGAAGGGGCTGGCGGGATTACTTGTCCATTAAGGCTTGATGGAGGAGAAAAATATTTATTAAAGGATTTAATAAAAGAGTTGGAAGCGCCGATTATTATTATTGCAGATGGAGCTTTAGGTACGATTAATTCAACTCTTCTAACTGTCGAATATGCGAAAGCTCAAGGAATTGAAATTAAGGGGATTATTTTGAATAACTATAAAACAGGGGATTTTATGTATCAGGATAATTTAAAACAAATTGAATATTTGACAGGGGTTAAAGTTGTTGCAACTGTGGAAAAAAATCAAAATGATATTGTTTTATTGGAGGAATTATGGACTGGCAGGCGGAGGATTTAAAGTATATTTGGCACCCTTGTTCTCAAATGAAAGATTATGAAACTCTTCCTCCGATAGTAATTGAGAGGGGTGAGGGTATAAATCTGTATGATATTAACGGGAAGTGTTACAAAGATGTTATAAGCTCTTGGTGGTGTAATCTTCTGGGACATTCTAATCCCAGAATTAATTCTGCTATAAAAAAACAGTTAGACACTTTAGAACATGTAATTTTTGCAAATTTTACTCATAAACCTGCAATTACTTTATGTGAAGAACTTATGGAAGTTATTCCAAAAGGCTTGTGTAAATTTAATTTTGCAGATAATGGTTCATCAGCAATTGAGATGTCCTTAAAGATGAGTTTTCAATATCACTATCAAACAGGGCATCCAGAGAAAAAACGGTTTATGGCTTTAACAGATGCTTATCATGGCGAGACTATAGGAGCTTTATCTGTAGGAGGTGTAGATTTATATTCAGAATTATATAAACCCATTCTTATGGATGTAGTAAGGATAAAAGGGCCAGACTGTTATAGATGTTCTTATGCAGGAATAAGAGAAGCTTGTGCCTGTGAATGTTTTAAAGAGGCAGAAAAGGAATTTGAAAAATATGGGGCTGAAACAGCGGCAATAATAGTGGAGCCATTATTACAAGGTTCTGCCGGCATGAAGATATATCCGGCTCGTTATTTAATAAAATTGAGGGAATTATGTGATAAATATAATGTTCATTTGATTGCTGATGAAATTGCAACAGGTTATGGACGAACGGGGAAAATGTTTGCCTTTGATCATGCCGGTGTAAGCCCTGATATAATGTGTCTTTCAAAAGGTTTAACAGGCGGATATATGCCTATGTCAATAGCAATAACTACACAAAAAATCTATGATGCATTTTATGATGATTATTTAAAGGGTAAGGCTTTTATGCATTCTCATACATATGCAGGGAACCCGCTTGCATGTTCTGCTGCGATTGAAGTTTTAAAAATATTGAAAGAAGAAGATATAATAAAAAAGGCGAATAAAAAAGCAGTTTATTTTAATAGAATAATAAAAGAAAAATTTTTGCCTCTAGAAAATGTGGGTGAAGTTCGTACAATTGGGTTAATCAATGCTATAGAACTTGTTAAAGATAAGAGTTCAAAAGAAGCTTTGGATTACAAAAAAAGAACAGGATATCAGATATACAAAAAGGCGCTTGAAAAAGGTGTACTGTTAAGGCCTCTAGGTGATGTAATTTATTTCAATCCGCCTCTTATAATCGAAGAAGAGGATATGAATTTTGTTACAGATGTTGCTTTAGAATGTACAAAAGAGATTTTGTTTAATAATAAGTAAGATAGGATTTTTGTTCTTGCATAAAAAAAATTATATGATAAGCTTGTTGATATAAGTGTTATATCGCTGAATTATATGTGTTGTATTGGAGGAAGTATGAAAGTAGCTAGTGTTGGAAGTTCTCCATCGTTTTGCAGGAAGCCTAATGCAAAAGAGATGCAGGTATATACTGAGTCTGTAAATAAGGGGTTAAATTTATTAGGCAAACAGGTGGATATTATTTTGCATAACTCATCTGCACCTGCTGTAAGAACTGAAAATACAGGCATTGGCTCATTGTTTTCAAGGACGGTGCAAGAAAAGTTTATTCCGTTCTTAAAAGAGCATGCTTTTTCTCATATTCAGCAAGAGCCTAATGGTTTAAGGCGTATGTCTGAGAGTTCTCCATATGTATCAGAAGCTGATACAAAAAATATTTTTATGATACCGCTTGAGAAATTAGCATCTGATAAGTATGGCAATATACTTTCAAAAGAAACATTTAAAAAAATTGTAGAGAATAATCCTAATATTGACAGTGTTAATTATCAAAAAAAAAAAAAAAGTTATGATATGGCTTTGCAAGAAGCCTTTGAGAATTCTAAATATAATGATATTTTAAGAGAAGAGTTTTCAAAGTTTAAATCAGAGAATGAATCAAAATATGAGCAAAGTATAATTTTTCATATCTTAAATAAAGAACACAACGGCGAAAATTGGGAGAAATGGAACAGTATTGATAAGAATTTGTATTCAGGTACAGTTCCTGCTGTTGCTCAGGTAAGAATATCCGAGTTAAAGTCAAAGTATTCAAATGATTATGACAGATACCTTTTTGAACAAATGATATTAGAAAAAGAGAATTTGTCATCAAATGAATTAGCTAAAAAAACAGGTATCAGTATAATAGGAGATTCTCCTGTTGCTTCATCTTCAGTTGAGGAATGGGTAAATCAGAAATTATTTTTAAGAGATAAAGCTTTGGGCTGTCCGCCTGATTATTTTTCAAAAGACGGTCAGAGATGGGGGTTTAAATACTATAATCCTGAAAAAATATTTAATAAAGATGGTTCATTAGGTGAAGCCGGGCTTGTTTTGAAGAAAAAATATGAAAACTATTTTGCAAGTTTTCCTGGCGGTATCAGAATTGATCACACAATTGGACTTATTGATCCATTTTTGTATACAGTTAGCCGCAAAAAGATGACGCCGGATAACTCTGGCCGAATTTATTCTGCATTTGAAAGCAAATATAAAAAGACGACTGATGAAGAGTATGCAGCAATTCTTAATAAAATAGTTTTGCCGGCTGCTGAAAAATATGGACTAGATAAATCTTCTATCATTTGTGAGGATTTGGGTACAGTGACGGCTCCTGTTCAAAGGGTTATGAAAAACTTGGATTTAGGAGGAATTGCAGTAACTCAGTTTGATTACAGAGGGTCTAAAACTCCTGCGAAAAACACAATAATGATTGGCTCTCACGACAATCAGTCTTTCTTAGAGTTTGTGGAAGATTTCTTTAAAAAAATAGATTACAAGAGATTTATGAATAAGACACGGCATTTAGCGGAAGATACTATTCCTAAATCCGCTTCAAAAGAAGAAAAGAAACAATATTTAAATGAAATAAGAACTGATAAGAAAAAGTTTATAGAAGCAAGTTTCGCCGAACTTTTTACAAGCCCGGCAAAGCGTATTCAGATATTTTTTACTGATATGTTTGGTATTGCAAAAACCTATAACCGTCCAGGAACGAATAAAGGGAATTGGGAATTAAGGCTTGGCAGTAACTTTGAGGATAAGTATTATAAGGCTGTTGCGGAAGGCAAAGCTCCTAATTTTGCGAAAGCTGTTGCTACAGCATTAAGATACAGGGGTTTGGATAAGGGAAATGAGGAACTTATGCAAAAACTCGATAGTTCTGCAAAAATTATTGCTGAATAGTTTTAATATCTAAAGCCTCTTGACTGATAGCAGCTCTAAGTTTGTATTATAATATTAATACATAGAAAGGAGCTTAGTAAGATGGAAAAAACACTTAATGTTTTAGATAAAGTTAACATGCCGGAAGATTTGAAGAAGCTTAGCTTGGCAGAAATGAATGAGCTTGCAAATGAGATACGGCATTATATAATAAAAAAGGTTAATACAACGGGCGGTCATTTAGGACCAAACTTAGGTATGGTAGAAGCTACTATTGCGCTGCATTATGTGTTTAATTCACCGACGGATAAAATAGTTTTTGATGTATCGCATCAGTGTTATCCGCATAAATTCTTAACAGGAAGAAAAGAAGGTTTTACGAATCCTGATAAATATTATACTTATACAGGCTACACTGCTCCAGAAGAAAGTCCTCACGATTGGTTTAAGGTTGGGCATACAGCAACATCGGTAAGTCTTGCTGCTGGTTTAGCAAAGGCAAGAGATTTGAAAGGTGAAAAGGAGAATGTTATTGCAATCATCGGGGATGGTTCTCTAAGCGGCGGAGAGGCTTATGAAGGTTTGAATAATGCGGCTGTGCTCAGAAGTAATATTATAGTGATTGTGAATGACAATGATATGTCAATTGCAGAAAATCAGGGCGGTTTGTATCGGAATTTAAGAATTTTAAGAGAGACCAATGGCAGAGCTGAATGTAATTTCTTTAAAGCGTTAGGTTTTGATTATTATTATATTGAGGAAGGGCATAACATTGAAAAATTAATTTCTTTGTTTGAAGAAGTCAAAGATACAAATCACCCGGTTCTTATCCATATGCATACAATCAAAGGTAAAGGTCTTGAAGTTGCAGAATGTGATAAGGAGCATTATCATTGGATTCTTCCCGGAGAGTTAAGTTCGGATTTCTCGCCTGCCGCAGGTGAAGATTATGCAGCTTTGACAAATTCGTATCTCAAGAATAAGCATAAGGAAGACAGTTCTGTTATTGCAATAACCCCGGCAACGCCTGGTGTATGCGGTTTTACTCCAGAATTTAGAGAAATAATGGGAGCTAATTATACAGATGTAGGTATTGCAGAAGAACATGCTGTTGCATATGCATCTGGGCTTGCTAAGAATGGTGCAAAACCCGTTTTGGCAATGATGAGTTCTTTTGTACAGAGAACCTATGATCAGCTTTCACAAGACTTAGCATTAAACAGTAATCCGGCGACATTGCTTATTTTCTGGGGTGGAATATCCGGGGCTGACGCAACACATCTTACAACTTTTGATATACCTTTGATTTCTAATATTCCTAATATGGTTTATCTTGCGCCGACTTGTAAAGAAGAATACCTGAGGATGCTTGATTGGTCTGTAAATCAAAATGATTATCCTGTTGCAATAAGAGTTCCTGCGGGAGAAGTTATTTCAAGCGGCAGGGAAGATAATACGGATTATTCTATTCTAAATAAATACAAAATTGAAGAAAAAGGCTCGAAAGTCGCTATAATAGGCCTGGGGACATTTTTCGAACTTGGCAAAAAGGTTAAAAAAGTTCTTGCTGATAAACTTGGCATAAGCGCAACATTGATTAATCCAAGATTTATTACAGGGCTTGATGAGGATATGCTAAACGAGTTAAAACAAGAACACAGTATTGTAATTACGTTGGAAGACGGAGAATTGGACGGTGGATTCGGTGAAAAAATTACAAGATATTATGGTGCTTCTGATATGAAAGTTTTAAACTTTGGTGCAAAAAAAGAATTTACAGACAGGGTACCTTTAGAAACTCTTTACGAAAGGTATCATTTAACCCCAGATTTGATAGTAGATGATATTAAAGCGTGTTTATAGTATAAAGCTTAATTAGAAAGTATTAAAGTGCTCCGATTGGCAGCACTTTAATGCTTTTATTCTTTTTTTAAGATTTCTTCATAGGCAGAGATACATTTTAAAGCTGTTGATTTAGGTATGCAATATACATTCAAAGTTTCTGCAATGTGTCTGATATTATAAGTTGCAGAAATCATTACAACTTTTGTTTTATTATACATATCGAAAGTTTTTATTTGTTCAACCAGCCATTCGCCTGCATATTTTGGAGCATAATCGTCTTCCATCTGTAAATCAGTGATTATCGCATAATATGGCTTTTGTTCTAGCAAAAAGTCATAAGCTAAGGATGCGGATTCTGCTGTATTAATCTCGATTTCTTCATCAAAAAAAAGCTCTTGTATAATATTTGAATTATAGTCTCGCCAGCCTTTTATATCATCTACTATCAAAAATCTTTTCATTTTCTTAATCCAGCGGCTCCATCAAGATAAACAAATTCCGGCACAAACTCTTCGCCGCAATTAACTACAACAAGAATACGCAGACACATTTTGAGGCTTCCTGGAACATTAAGCTCGTGGAAACACATCATTGGTACATCTTTCCATTTTAAATTAATCCTTGCGTATTTTGCAGGAAAATCGGCATTCAAATCATCTGTTAGTGTGAAAATTGCATGTGAAATCATGTCAATATCTATGTTATTTTTTTTAACCATTTCGGATAAAAGTTTAATTGTTGCTGCTCCTATAGCTTCCGGCGTATTTTCATCAACAGTGATTGCACCTCTTATACCTTTTGAAATCATTTTTCCTCCTCATCTAAAAAATATAAAGCTGCAAGAGAAGAAGCCGTAAGTGCAACACCCTCTCTTTCCTGCTCTTTTAGCCAGGTATAAACCTCTTTTTTATTTATAAGAATTCTATCAACGATAACTCCGCCGTCACTTATAGGCTTGGATATTATTTTATAATCATTGATATAAGCGATTGCCACAGTTATTGTTTCAGAAACACAACCGGCAGAACTGGCCATTTTTCTTGTCATAATTCTTATTTCATCAGCCCTAAGCCCAGCTTCTTCCATAAGTTCCGCTTTAATAGCTTCTTCTATGCTTTCTCCGGCTCGTTCATCACCAACAAGTCCTGCTGGAAATCCTAAACAGTATTTTGCAATCCCTTCAGCTTGCAAGGGCGGCCGCTCTTCTTTCAAAAACAATATTTTTTCATTGTTAATAACAGGAAGGATTACGACTACATCTTTTGCGTTGGGACGATGTGCATAAACCCATTCTTTTCCAGATTTAGAGGGGGTGTTTTTTAGCTGAAGATATTTTGTATCGTATAAAATCATCTTTTATTCTCCGTAGTGTAAATTCATATTCTCAACGGCAGGAAGTTTTATGGTAAATTCAGTATATTCACCTTCTTTACTATCTACGACCAGCTCCCCTTCATGTGATTTTATAACCTGAAGTGCAAGATATAGTCCAAGTCCAGTACCGATTTTTCTGAATTTTTTTGCTGCCGAATAATATTTATTAAAAATTTTATTAATATCGTTTTGTGAAATTCCGGCTCCGTAGTCTTTTACTGTAATAATAATATAGCGGGGAACTTCTCCGATTTTGATTTCAATAGGAGAGTTTGGCTCTCCATAAGATATTGCATTCTGTATTAGATTTTTGATTACACGCTTTAGCTGAATTCTATCAGCATAAACTCTTATGTCACGGGGAGTAATAAATTCTAGATGATTTTTTGTTTTATCAGCAATAGGCTTCATCTCTTCTACGATTTCTTCTATGAACCCTTTGAGCATAATATTATCTTTATATAGCCTGATTTTCCCGTCACGGACTTTGTATGTTTCGAGCACAATCTGTACCAAATCAAGAAGCTCTCTATTAGAAGACTGCATATTTTTTAATGCTGTACGCTGCTTTTCTGATACAGGGCCGAAACTTTCGCTTAGAAATAATTCCAGCATATTTGTTTCGGCTATGATAGGAACTTTTAAGTCATGCGTAAGTGTTGCAACAAAGTCATCTTTTAAACTTTCAAGTTCTCGTTCGTTCGTAACATTTTTTAATATTAAAATATAGCGTTTAATATTATCTTCCAGTTTTAATTCCATAGAACTTGCCGTAAAATTAGACGCTTTATCGGATTTAATAAAAACATCTTCGTCTAATAATTTTTCAAGCTTTTTACCCTGAGGAATTAGTATATAATCAAAGAGGTCTTTTCCATATAACTCTTTTGCCGGTACATCAAACCATTCACTGATTTTAGTTGTTGCTCTTAAAATTTTGTAGTCATTGTCGTAAATGATTAGTCCGTCAGAAAGAGAATTAAAAACTGCTTCTAAGAAACGATTTTGATTATGCAGCTCGTTTTGATATTCAGTAATCATTTTTTCTCGGTCTTTTAGAGATTCTATCATTCTATTAACACTCTCAGTAAGCTGGGTAGAACTGGGAATATCTATTTTGTCGATTTTTTTTGATAAATCTCCATATCTTACGGAATTAACGGTATTGGTTAAAATCCCAAGAAAATCATTATATTTTGTCCAGCGCCTTCTGGTTCTGCGGGTAAAAATAAAAAGTAAAATCAAAGTTAAAAGAACAAAGAGATTGAGTATATGTATTAAAAACATACTATTCTCTTCCATAAAACAACTTATAATTTCAAAAGGCATGCCAAACTATCCTATTTTAAAATTTTATGGTACAATTATATCATAAACCAAGGGGTAGGTATAGTCAGGGAGAAATTTTTTAAGAGAGAAACGGTTGAAATGAATAAGATTTTTATAAGATTATATTTGGGGGCTTTTTGTTTATTCAGTACGCTTGGCTGCTGGGCGGCGGAAAAGTTTGACGTGCTGCCTGATCTGCCGGAACCGCTTTTAAATAGTGCTGCTCAAGCCTCATCTGTTTCGACAGTCCCTGATACTGCTGCTGTTGCGACCCAAACTGTCGGCCAGGAGCCGAATTTAGTTTCTATAGTTTTTTCTCTGGTTTTTGTTGTTCTTTTGATTTATGCAACAGGTATAATTTATGCTAAGCTTAACAAGCTTGGGTTTAATACTCTTAAAAAACAAATGGGAGAAGTGAACGCTTCACGTGCTTCTGTTGTATCAACTACTCATTTAGGAAATAATAAAACTCTTCACGTTGTAGATTTAGACGGCAAAAGAATGCTCATAGGAGCTTCTGCTAATTCAATACATCTAATAAAAGATCTTGGTTCTTATCCTCCAGAGGAAATAGAGGAAGGTAAATATTCTAAAATAGAAATTCCTAATATAAGAATTCCTCGGATTGAAATCCCTAAAATAGAAATTCCTGGATTTACAAAGGTTGTAGCAAAGGCTAAAAAGGATACATTAAAAGAATCTGAGTACAATAATGATACTGAAAATAACGATGATGACAAGTTTGAAATTTCTGATATTTATGAAGAAGAGAATTCGGACGGAATAATAGATAAGTTGTTTCATACTGCGACTCAGGAATCGGTTTCTCAAAATAAAGATGAAGAAAAGAATTGTGAACATAGCGTAGATCCTGATGAGTTTGCTTTGTACAAAAAGTATTTATAGTTGGAGTTTTGAATGGTCAGAAAGTGTGTGAAAATTGGTAATAGAGTTATAGGAGATGGTTATCCTTGCTTTATAATTGCAGAAATTGGGATTAATCATAATGGTTCTGTAGCGCTTGCAAAAAAAATGATTGATATAGCCGTAACAACAGGGTGTGATGCTGTAAAATTCCAGAAAAGGACTGTTGATATTGTTTATACAAAAGAAGAGCTTGCCAAAGAGCGCAGAAGTGTGTTTGGAAATACCAACGGTGATTTAAAACGAGGACTTGAGTTTGGGGAAGATGAATACAAGGAAATCGATGAATATTGTAAAAGAAAAGGGATTATGTGGTTTGCCTCCTGTTGGGATGAAAATTCTGTAGATTTTATGGAAAAATTTGATATTCCTTGTTACAAAATAGCGTCTGCTTCACTAACGGATGATAATTTGTTAAGGTACACAAGGAGTAAAGGTAAGCCTATTTTGCTTTCGACAGGCATGAGTACAATGGAAGAGATAAGGCATGCGGTGTCGATTTTAGGAGAAGACAATTTAGTAATATTACATTGCACATCGACTTATCCTTCAAATACAGAAGAAATGAATCTTAGAGTAATAGAAACTTTTAGAAAAGAGTTTTCTTGTCCGATTGGTTATTCTGGCCACGAAAGAGGTGTAACACCATCGGTTTTAGCGGCTGCACTCGGAGCGGCAGTTGTAGAGAGACATATTACAATAGATAGAACCAATTGGGGTTCTGATCAGGCTGCAAGTCTGGAGATGGCAGGACTTTATCATCTTGTAAGAGATATAAGACAAACTCCGGCGTTACTGGGTGATGGTGTAAAGGTGGTTTATCCAAGAGAATTGCCTATTATTGAAAAATTAAGAAGGGTTAAGGGGTAAGAAGGTTAAGTTATGGCGCTCTATTTACCAGATAGTATAAAATTCGTTATTACTGATTTTGACGGGATTGTAACCGATAATTGTGTTTATATTAATGCAGAAGGTGAAATGAGCAGAAAACTTAATTTCAGAGATGTAATGGCGTTTTCTATTCTTAGAAAGAACGGGTTTAGAATTGGTATAATTTCAGGCGAAAAGAATTCTGCAATTGATATAATAGCTAAGAAGTTCGATGTTGAAGAAGTGCATCAGAATATTAGAGTAAAAATTGATGTATTAAAGACAATAATAGATAAATATAATCTTAAAGAAGATGAGTTTCTTTATATTGGCGATGATATTAATGATTTGGAGTCATTAAAGTTTGCTCGATATGCAATAACAGTACCTGATGCAGTAAAAAAAGTGAGAGATATTGAAGGTATTCAAATAACAACAGCAAGAAGCGGCGAGGGTGCGTTTAGAGAAATCGTTGATGCATTAGTTGAATAAGGGTTTACATCTTCATTAACATGCGATAAAATATTAATATAGAATATTGCGAGAAAGTGTGTGTGTGATTATGATTAGACCTGTTGATGCCTTAGCCCCTAAGGTGTTATTTAAGGGGCAGGATTATGCATTAGAAAATCCTGTAAATCGTAAATTTGAAAAACGTCTGGCTCTTTTAAATGCAGGAAGTATTTCTGTAATTAGCGGTGCAGTAATGACAGCTATAGCCCGAAGCTATACTTCTTCTTGGAAACATGCAAGCTGGTTTGGTTTGGGAGCTGCTTTAATTACGATGATGTTTGCCGGCCCGAGATTCTTGTATAAAGCTGGTATTAGAGCTTACAGAAACGAGAAAGAAATGGATGTTTTTACAAGAGAAAAAGAGGTTCAAAAAAAGCTGTTGTCAGATGTCAATGATGCTATTGATAACAACAAGAATGATTTAGCAAGTAAGCTCGAGAATTATTCCAAGACAAAACTTAAAGAAGATGATTAGTCTTTAGTGGAAACTTTACCTATTCCAAAACCTTCTTTAGCTATCGTCAGGGCAGTATAACCAGCAAGCCCCCAGGCTCCGATTTTTGCCCATACGCCTTTGCCTGCTAACGCTATAGATGCGAGTGATACTGGTAAAATATGTTCTCCTAAAGATTCAAAGAATCCTTGGCAGAATCCTTTTATGCTTCCTCCTATCGAATATAACGGATTATTCATGCGATAATCAGAGACTTTATCTTGTATAAAATTAGTAACATGACTTTCTGTAGACATGGTGCGGGCAGTATTATGCACTCTTTCAAAATGATCAGCATTAACCATTTGTTTCATTCTGCCTGATGTTTCACTTCCAACTTTCCCAGCATCATATAATGCAGCACTTATACCTGCGATTCCTACTGTTTTACATACTATTCCTGATACTGAGACCATATTTTTCTATTGTCCTTTTGTTGTTGTATCTTTTACTTTTGGATCTGGAATATTTTTTACTTCATTTCCGGCAGACATTTTTAATAAAATATCTGCTGATTGTAATACATCTTCTTTATCCGCACTTGGATTATTCTGGATATTATGAAGAAGAGTTATTGTATAATCATTACCACTTGCTAGGCCAGAAGAGAATGCGCTAAGAGAAGCTATTCTTACTAATTTAGAAGGATCCTGCAGCATTTTGTTTAATAAAGCGTTCAAAGCTGCATCATCATACCTATTTTTGTCTTCATCTAACCTTGTTAAGATTTCTTTAGATGCCATTAGCCTTATTTCATCGTTTGGGTTGTTTAAATAGTTTTCTAAAGATTTAATGTACTCATCAGTAAGTGCTACAACTTTTTTTTGTTTGGTATTTTTGGCTTCTTCCTTTGCTGCTGCATCTCTTTCATCCAGATTGTTTATAATGTCCTGGGATTTTGTCATATCTTCAGGTGCAGCATCTTTCATATTTTGTTCAAAAGTGTTTGTTGGAGTTTTATTTTCACTGTTTGTTGTTGTATTGTCTTGAATGTTCTGCGGCAGAGATTTCGAGTCTTGCGATTCTATAAGTTTTTTTGCATCGCTCAAATCTTCTCCGCTGCCTTGATAATTATAATTATTTAAATAATATTGCGGCGGATATGCTTGAACGCTCTGTGCCGGTGCTTGTGGACTTTGATAAGAATTAGAAGCCAATTGCGGATTCATTATTGGTGCGGTATTATAGCTCGGGATGTTTTGAGCTGCAATGGGACAATTCCCACCATTTCCGCCGCCGGCATAAACTGCCGGATTTGAGATTTGAATTGTTACACCTGAATAATTCGGATTAATCATTGGATTTGTCATAGAACTAACCTTTTTATTATACACCTTTATATTATTATAAAGTCTAAAAGATAAGAAAAATTGCTATATTGTAATCTTTTTGTTACGATATGTAAAGAGGTAATTTATGGGGATAAAAGTTTTAGATTGTACATTAAGGGATGGGGCTTATGTTGTAGACTCTTTTTTTGGGGCTAAAACTATTGAAAAGATTATATATAATTTAGGTTGTGCAAATGTTGATATAATCGAATGCGGCTGGTTAAAAAAATCTGGGTTTAACTTAGATTCGGTATTGTTTTCAAGTACGGATGAATTAAAGGATTATTTTTCTTTAAAGAAAACAAAATTTGCGCTGATGTTTGATTATGGAAAGTTTGATTTTGATGAATTAGTTAATAATAGCGGGATTGTTGATATAATAAGAGTTGCTTTTCATAAGGATAGTTTGGAAAAAATATTTTTTTCTGTAGAGCAGTTGAACTCGAAGGGGTATAAGGTTTTTCTTCAGCCTTCAAACATAATTGAATACAATGAGAAAGAGCTGAATCGATTATGCCATCTGGCAAATTCTTCAGGCTGTGAGGCGGTTTATATAGTTGATTCTTATGGTTCAATGTTTCCAGAAGATTTGAATAGAATTATGCCTGTTTTTGAAAGTGAAGTAGATGCGGGAATTTCGATAGGTTTTCATTCTCACAATAATATACAGCTTTCTTTTGGATTAACGATACAATTTATAAATTATATGCAAAAGAGGAATATAATATTGGATTCTTCTCTTTGCGGTCTCGGACGGGGTGCTGGAAATACTAAAACAGAGCTTTTGCTGGAATATCTTAACCGTCAAGGGAAGAAATATAATACAGATTATATCTGGCAGGTTATAGAAAGTGATTTGTGCTCACTTTATAAGAATTATAATTGGGAATATACACCGCAAAGAGGGTTAAGCGGGATAAAGGGTCTTCATCCCGGAAACTGAAATTTTAGTTTGTAAAAACATTTAGCAATATTTTCTTTCAATATGAATGCTGGTTTGTGTAGTTTAGATATTTATAGCAAATTTATTTTTTACAGGTTTTTACTATAAAAAATAGAGAAAGGAATGCTATAAAAATGAAAGTAAACTTCACCCCAGCTTTAAACTATCAGCACAAGAATGTAAACTTCACCAGTAATGACCATATTTTTACAGAACCATCTACTCTTGAGGGTATAAAGAAAAAACGGTATCATTTGAAAGACAAATCTCTTAGTGCTGTATATTATAATATTAATAAACAATTGCCTTTTGAACCCGAATTAGCAAGTTTAGTCAGAAGAGATTATGCTGTATCTGCAGATTATCTTCTAAGAACAGATAAGAAGCGGGATGAATTTATAAAGAGTTTAAAAGATCAGGATATAAAGTTTTATGAAGAGAATTGCAGAAGCCCTGAAATGCGCCGTGTATTAATAAAACATGGAATTGTAGGAAACACTTATCTTATAAATCACAAAAATCCTTTTAGAGAGGACTCTCAAGTTGTAAAACGAAATTATACACCACTGATTGTAAGTCCTGATATATATTCTAAAAAAAACGGAATTTATTATGCTCCACACGAGGATAAGATGGTGTTAAATTATATAGTGCAGAAGCCTGATTTTAATTTGTTTAAAAACAGAGCAGAAAATTTATTAATCATGATTGATAAGGGATGCATAGCAACATTATCTGCTTTATTATCAGACCCTGAAATCTGTGAAGATTTGAAAAATTTTAATATAGATAACAAAACATTGCTTGAACATGCAGAATCACCGATAATAAAAAAACTATTATTATCCAAAGGATTTAAAACATATGAAGAGCTTATGAATTCAGAATTACCGCAATTGCCTAATTATGGCTATTATGATAAGAAACATTATTATATTAATCAAAAAAATCCACATACTAAACCTAAAATTATTGATGAGTTATATGATAGAGAAATGGTGCGCAGTGCGTTGTCTGATGTTGCCTATAAGTATAAATATAAAAATTATAAACCCCAATTACCAAACCTCAAAGATCCGCTTCTTTCTGATCCGTTTGAGGATGAGTATAGACAAGCCATTATATTTGCCGACCCGGATTTTGATATTTTAGAAGCCCAAGAAGACGGAGTTCCGCTTTTATTCCATTTAGTAAAAGAAGGGCATATAAATACGATTGCAAAAATTCTTGAGGATCCGAATGTCTGCAAGGACTTAATCAATTTAGAGGTAAACGGGCAGACAATGCTTGATTATGCAAAATCTCCAACTATTGCAAAATTGCTGATTTCTAAAGGTGCGAAGGTTTTGCAAAAAACTGGTATAAAACAAGAATTAGGTGGTGCCGTTTTTACAAATGTTTCTCAAGCAACAGACCCGATACAGTCTAACAGAAATACAGATGCGGAAGATGCAAGAATCGTTGCAGCTCAGGTATTTTTAGAAGAGCCTATAAAAGTCCCTCCGGCTCAAGTTCTCCCTAAACCACAGACAGCTGATATACAGCAAGAAAATGCTCCAGAGAAGGAAATTAATTTCTTTGAAAAATTAAAAGGACTTAAAGATGTTCCTGAAAAACAAGAGGGTATAAAGCGTGAAGAAATAACTTCAGAAAAAATTAAAAGAGAACTCCCTAAGTCTTTTGCTAACTACAATGTTCTGCAAATATCCGATAACGACCCTAAAACAATTGATGAAATTATCGGGATGAATAAAATTAAAAACAACTTAAAAGAAAATGTTATAATACCTCTCAATCAAGAAAGCGCAAGCGAAACACTTAAAGCAAACAATATTGATATTCCAAACGGTGTTTTAGTTCAGTCAGAGCAGGATATGATTAATCTTGTTAAAGCATTATCCAATGAAACAGACATGCCGGTATTAGAGCTTTTGAACCCGGAAGAGTTAAAACCAATGTTGAATGACATTGAAAAAGAATATAAAACAAACGGCCGAAAAACAATTATTCTGATACGCAATTTTGACAAATTCTTTACGACAGGGCCAAATTGCGATATTGAGAAGAAAAACTTTATTCTGGCGGTTGAAAACTGTAAAGACAAAGGCGCACTTCTTTTTGCGACCACAGATGATAAATCTGCAATTGATTCAAAATTCCTGAATTTAAGGATTTTTGATAAGGTTATGGAATTAAAACTCCCTGATTTTGAGGAAAGAAAAGAAACTTTGACCCAATATTTCACTAATAAACCTCTGTTTGAAGATTTGAATACAGAAGAAACGATAACAGAATTTGCAGAAAAAACAGAAGGGTTTAACTACCCTGCTATAGAAAAAATCCTCGAAGAAGGTGCCAGAAGAACAGTTGCACAAGGCAAAACAAAAGTAGAAGCCGAAACATTGAGAAGTATGATTTCAGAATATACACAACAGGCCGGAATTGTACCGATTGATGATTTTAATAAAACAGCAATGTATGATACACCTGAATTCAAAAGAATACCTGTTGAAGAAGGCGAGATGATGAGTCTTGATGAATTAGGCGGAATGCCGGAAATTAAAGAGCGTCTGCGTGATTTGTATGTAAGACCGCTTAAAAATCTTGATAAACTCCAAAAAGAAATCGGTAATGCGGCAATTCCTGATGGCGCAATTTTCTACGGCCCGGCCGGAAACGGTAAAACCCTAACTGCTAAAGTGCTGGCTAGAGAACTAGGACTTCCTTATTACGAGACAAAATTGAGTGATATTGGAACCGCTTATGTTCATGAAGAACCAAAAGCCATAAAGAAATTGGCTAAACAGCTTAACGATAAATTTAAAGCAACAGGAGAACGCTCTGTATGGTTCTTAGATGAATTCGATTCACTTGGAAGCGAAAGAAACGGCTCTGACCAGCATAACAAAGAGCTTACAGACGCTTTATTGCAAGAATTTACAAATCCGGCATCAAGAGGTTTTATCCTCATTGCAGCAACAAATGATTTAGCGAATGTAGATTCAGCTCTCAAACGCCGGGGCAGACT
>CALUSJ010000013.1 GCA_944323405.1 Candidatus Gastranaerophilales bacterium | reverse complement strand
TAAGTCTCTTCTTTTTTATCTATTTTCTATAACTTCTTACTTTTACTTACTTTTCTATTTCCTTCATTTTTTTTGAAAACTTTAGATAATATACACTACACTTTACAAAAATTTACATTTTATATTCTAAAAAAATTATTCTTTGTTAATTTCTTTATATGTTATTATTGAATAAAGCAAATAGCATGTAATATTCAAGCATTGCTTAGACATTGTAAAAAAGGAAAACATAATGCCACACTTCTTTATAGAAGGAGGGAATAAAATAGATAATATTGGAGAAAATCCAAATATCATAGCTCCCCCTTTGATTACAATAAGAGATTTAGATAACTATCGCCACATTGCTCGCTCTTTAAGGGCAAAAACTGGAGAAAAACTTTTACTTATAGATAATAATCAGATTCAATATGAAACTACTATTGCTAAAATAGATTCAAAAGAAATCGTTTGCAAAATCGAAAAATCCTACCCTTCAAATAGAGATTTAGATTTTGATTTATATCTTGCCCAAAGCCCATTAAGAAGTGATGCACAGCTTACAATAATGGAAAAAGCAACTGAGCTTGGTGTAAGAGCCGTTTATCCTGTATTTACGGATAATTGCGCACTAAAAGTTAACAAAAGAGATAAGTGGCAAAGGGTTATGTATGAAGCGTCAAAACAGTGCGAAAGAGCAAAAATCCCAACTTGCTATGAGCCCTCTACTTTTGAAGAAATTTTAAAAAATAACTTTGATAAAATTATTGTTTTTGCCGAACATTCTACGGAAAAGAATCTAAAGACATATTTAAAAGAAAACCCTATCAAAAAAAACGAAAAAGTTCTTGTAATTATAGGTCCTGAAGGAGGGTTTTCCGAGAGAGAATTCAACTATTTCAAAGAAAAAAATTTCCCGCTAATTACACTTGGTAATTTAATTTTGAAAGCCGATACTGCGGTCATAACTGCACTAGGAGATCTTATTTATGAATATCAAGGATGATTTTATTCTCAAAAACATCAATGAAGGATATCTCGTAGGCGGTTCTGTTAGAGATTTTCTTATGGGCAAAACAAGCTATGACCGAGATATTACAATTAAAAATGCTGATATATTTGCAAAAAAAATCGCTCAAGAACTGGATGCAACATTCATTACGCTAGATTATGAAAACAAAATTTATCGTGTAGTTTTAAAAGATAAGACCAATTATCTTGATATATCTGAGCTTTTAGGCGGGTGTATTGAAGAGGATTTAAAAAGACGCGATTTTACTATTAATGCTATAGCATACGATTTAGAAAAGAATAAGTTTATAGATGTTACTGGCGGAATGAATGATTTAAAAAATGGGATTTTACGCCATATAAGAGAAGAAAATTTTAAAGAAGACCCTCTAAGAATATTAAGAGCTTTTAGGTTCTATGCTCTTACAGGTTTTGAAATGACAAAAGAGCTTGACAGTGCAATAATGAAATATCTCCCGCTTGCACTTTCACCTTCGCCAGAGCGAATAAACTACGAGATTATGAAGCTTTTTGGGGGTAAATACACAGAGCAAGCTCTTTTAATGATGGATAAATTCGGGTTTTTAGATAAAATATTTCCTTGTATAATCGATGTAAAAAAAGTTCCTTCAAATACGCATCATCATTTAGATTTATTTCATCACGTAATTGAAACGGTCAGACAAATAGAACTAATTTACGAAACTTCAAATGAAGTTATTAAATCTCATCTCGACACAATAGATTTTGGAGGTTTTCCACGCATTAATCACCTTAAACTTGCAGGCTTTTTACACGATATTGGTAAATATTCAACCTGGACTTTAGAAGGTGGAAAATGCAAAAAAGAGGATTGTTTATATAATAAAACAGAATGTTCTAGCTGCAATGCTCGCCACCGTTTCATTAAGCATGATGATAATGGAGCTAAAATGGTTGTTCCATTTCTTAAAAATCTAAAATTTTCTAAAAAACAAATAGATTACATATCTTTAATGATTAAAAATCACATTTACCCGTCAAGCGTAGTTGCCGTACCCGACTTAAATGACAAAACAATGATGCGGTACATAAGAAAAATGGAAGACAATGTAATTGATAATATAATTCTAGCCAAAGCTGACCGACTTTCCGCTAGAGGCTCGGCAATAACTGATACAATGATAGAAAACAATCTTAGCGGACTCAATAAATTACTGAACTTTTACCTTGAGAAAAGAGATACTTTAACTCCGCTTCCTAAACTGCTTGATGGAAATGAAATAATGGAAATGTTTAAAATCCCTCCATCCCCAATGCTTGGCATAATTATAGATAAACTACACGAAGCGCAGCTAAATGGTGATATTAATACAAAAGATGATGCTATATGTTTCATAAAAAAACTAAAGTCTAATGATTAATACATTAAAACTTACACCCTTCATCTTCCATATCAATCAAACCATCATAATCATTGTCCAGACCATCGAAGCAAGAACCAGCAGAATCCTTACTTTCAGCTCTCGCATTGTATTTTAACCACTTCTCAGGAATCTTATTCCATAAATGTATAAAAAACTGTTTATAAAATACTGAAGCTTTGCTATCTTTTAATATAATAAGATTTTCATCATTTTTATTATTACCACTATTAGAAAAATTCATTGAACCTAAAACTAAATACTCATCATCTATTACCATCGTTTTTGTATGCAGCTTACCTGCATAATTTTCTGTTTTTACTAAAATCCCTTCCTGCCGTAATCTTTCATGTTGTGAATATTTACTGGCTGCACTTAAGGCATCCAAAATAATTTTTATCTCTACACCACGTCTTTTTGCATTTATCAATTCTTCTACCATTGCTTTATCAGTAATAAAAAATGCAGGAATATAAATATAATTATCTGCTTGCCGTATCAAGGGGATTACTGCATTGTTAAGCGCCTTGTCTTGAGGAGAAAAATATATTTTTACATTCCTAAAGTTTTTATTTAATATCGGTCTCTTTTCATTATGGAATTTTCCCTCAAACATCTGATTGAATTCAGCTTCATATATCTTTGCTATTTCTGATGAATTAAATACTATAATATTGTTAGCATTATAACCCGACATATCAGTGTGCGAAAGGTTTGCAGAACCAGTAATTACTATCTGTTTATCAAATATATAGAATTTATTGTGCATTATATTATTAACCATTTTTGATTCTTTATCAGATTTGTTAGCCGGAAATAATTCTACAAACTTGAAAGTATCAGGATAAATATTTTTATTAGCCGAATCTACATCATAAACAAGACGTATTTGAACACCTCTATTTTTAGCATTGATTAATGCGTTTTCAATAGCAGGAGTAGAAGAATAACCATATATAGCAATATCAATAGTACTATTTGCACTATTGATATGCCTTAAAATCTCACGGCAAATTGTTTCACTGCAACTTCTATCAGGTTTATATTTAAAAGTAAAGTCTGAAATGATTAACTTCATATTCTTCAAATAAATACTATCTGAGAATTTTTTAGGATAGTTTTTATTTTTTGAACCAAAATCTTTAAATATCAAGTTATAGTGGTTTCTTCGCATAAGAATAAATTCGCCATTATCGAATATAGGTGATATGGGATAATACTTATCTTCCTTAATAATTCCGTATTTTCCACTACGAATAGATTTTAGTAATTTATTAAAAGCTTGTTCATTAGCAGCCTTACCATTTTTAATGCAAAATGGCGAATTTAAAAATTTTATATTATAACTAAAACGATCATATATTAAATCATTATTAACAAATTTAATCCTGCGATTGTTAAGTATATCAGATGCCCAGTAAAGCCCTAAATTACCTATAACAAAAGCCTCGCTTTCGCTTATACCCAGCTTTAAAGCTAAATCTTTATTATTCTTATTAAAATGCGGTTCAAAACTCTCTGTATCAGGAATTGTATAGATTTGCCCATTACTTAATCTTACTTTATTTGCCAATATAACTTCTTTTACAAATAATGACTTGTTTGTAAATAGAACAATTACGCTGTATATAGCAAATAATATAATCAACAATATTACACTAATTTTATTCAACATAATTAGTTATTTGAAAACCTAATTTTTCGATTTTATCCTTTAATTTTAAATTTTTTGTAATCTGAAACTCCGCAAAATGATTATCAATTGTTCCGTCATCATATCTACAAGGATGAATCAGAGCTTCTACAACCGCTTCTTGCTGATTTACTGCCATTAATCCATACGAAACTGCCAAACTATTCATCATAGAAGTATATGCTACGCCAATTAGATAATCATTAGTTTTTAAATTATATTTCTGCACTATATGGATATTAGTCAATGTAAAAATATTCAACAACAATACTTTTATTAAATTCACTGGATATTTAAAATTCAAGTGTCTATGTACATCAGGTATAATATAAGGTTTCTCAAACTGAGTTCTTACTTGCGGTATTTTATATTCCACGGCCAATTTGCAAACTATATCAAATATTCTTGGTATCGAATGAACATGCACATGCGAATCAATATGATCAACCTTTGTATACTTCAAAACTTCTTCAATTTGTGCTCTAAACTCTTTTTCTACTTGTTCTAAAAAGATGTTATTTTTAGTATTAAGAGATTTTAATAATAAACTTCCAAAAGAATTATTAAAGTTACCATCGTTATCTGTAAGCCTGTCTAAATTTGTACATAAAGATTTCCCTTCAATTATATTAAGATGCACCCCTACCCCAAGTCCCGGACAAGCAGGAAGAACATTTTCACATGCTTCCTTAAATGCTTCACCATTGGCTACTAAACTCGCACTTTTTAGAATCCCGGACGGATATCCTTCAAGAACAGCCCTATTAAAAGCCTCACTCATTCCAAAATCATCGGCATTCAATATAAATTTTTTCTCAGCCAAACTAAACTCCTTTATTTTTACATGATTTATTGTATTATAATACATAGAGGATTACAATGAGTGAAAATAAAACAAGACTTGCAATTATAATTCCCTGCTATAATGAAGAATTAGTAGTAAAATCAACTGTTGAGACTCTTTTGAAAGTCATGGACAGTATTATTTCAAAAGGTAAAATTTCAAAAGAGAGTTATATATATTTAATTGACGACGGTTCCAAAGACAGAACCTGGGAGATAATAACAGAATTACACAAGGTATTTGGCAAAAGAGTCAAAGGAACAAAATTCATAAGAAATTATGGTAATCAAAAAGCTTTGATAGCAGGACTTCTAGGAGTTAAACATATTGGATGTGACTGTGTAATTTCCATAGATGCGGATTTACAACAAGATGAAAATGCTATAGAAGTTTTTATTGATGAATACCATAAAGGTGCAGATATCGTATCAGGGATTAGAAAAGACAGGAAAACTGATTCATTCTTTAAAAAGTATTCTGCACTATGCTTTTATAAACTAATGAATATTTTAGGAGTAAAAATCCCACCAAACCATTCTGATTTCAGACTCGTAAGCTATAAAGGTTTGGAGATCTTGGAAAAATATTCAGAAGCAGGGCTATTTTTAAGAGGTTTTTTCCATGAAATAGGCTTAAAAACTTCTTATATTCATTTTGATGTAAAACCTAGAGCATTAGGAAAGTCTAAATTTAATTTTTTAAGTCTTACAAGTCTAGCATTAAATGGAATTACAGCGTTTAGCATAGTACCTTTGAGAATAATTGCTGTTACCGGCGTTTTGACAGTTTGCGGCAGCTGTTTGCTTGCTGTTGATGTTATAATAGAAAAATATATATTTCATAATACACCCAGCGGCTGGGCAACTCTAGTATTTTTGTTAGCATTTTTCGGAGGGTTACAGCTTTTTTGTTTAGGTATTATAGGAGAATATTTGGGTCAGATTTTTAATGAAGTTAAAGCCAGACCTAGATATATAATAGAGAAAGAAATAATATAAAAAGTATTAGTAAAATAGCTTTTTAGTTGTATAATAAGCATATGGAACAGGGAGAATATAATGCAGGAAGTTTTAGAAAGAAAACCTATTAAAAATATAGATTTCAACTGTGATTTAGCACAAGCGTACGGAATATATAAAAACATACAAGAATATGAACTTTTAGACTACGTAAGTTCTGTTAATATTTCTTGTGGTTTCCATGCTGGAGATCCTGTTTCTATTAAAGAAGCTATGTTAAAAGCTAAAGAAAAAAATGTTGCTATAGGAGCTCATATTGGCTTTAATGATATTCAAGGGTTTGGTTACAGACCTGTAGAGCTAAAAGAAGATGAGCTGGAAGCTCTCATTGTATATCAAGTTGGGGCAATTTTATCTTTTGCTAATGCATATGGTTTAAGTATAGAGCATGTAAGACCACACGGTGCAATGTACAAAATGGCAGGAGAAGATTTTACTTTTGCAGCCAATATTGCAAAAGCGATAAAAAAATGTTCTGAATGGCTTGTATATGTTGCACCGGCAGGAGATATTACGGCTAAAGTGGGCGATTATATAAATATTCAAACAGCACAAGAAATATTACTAGAAAAAACATATAACCCTGATTTAACTATTGATTATTCAATCCCTGATAACACAAATAATTATGAATTAATAAAGCGCATGCAGCATTTATTACATACATCTCAGATTCGAAACAATCAAGGCGGAATGAGCTATGTAGAAGTTAACACAATTCATTTTTCAAACAAATACAAAAATTCCTTAGACTTAATTCAACAAGCAAAAAAACTCATATCGCCAGCGCCAGTAAACTATATTAATGCAAAAGCATCAGGATGGGTGGATTAAATTTATGACATTCAAGTTTAAAAATAATGTAAAAGTAACAAAAGATGTAGGATGGTTAATACCTGGTCTGGAAGTTAAAAGATGGTTCTTTTTGATTTTTTTAGGCTCAATTATGATTGTCCTTGGTTTTATGGTACTTGCAAATGTCAGACCTATTTACCTAACACTAGAACTTATAAGAAAAGCCGCATTAATCTTACCTTCAAATTTTCTAGCCGCAGTTTTTATATTGGTCGGCTCTATAATTTTCTTCAAAGGATGGCAAAAAACTACTCTGTCTATAATGGATATGGACTCTAAAAAAGGCAATAATTCTATTCTTGAAAAATTATACAGAAGACGTAAACTGAATAAAGGCGCAAAAATTGTAGCAATTGGAGGTGGCACAGGCTTATCAATGCTGCTTCGCGGGATAAAAAAATATACCAATAACATAACCGCAATTGTTACAGTAGGTGATGACGGAGGCAGTTCTGGCAGATTAAGAGAAGAATTAGGTATATTACCACCTGGCGATATTAGAAATTGCATTGCTGCATTAGCAGACGATGAAGATTTGATTACAGAACTTTTTCAATACAGATTCAAAACAGGAGAAGGACTTGAAGGACATAGTTTTGGGAATTTATTCTTGACAGCATTATGTTCAATTACGGGTGATATGGTGCGTGCGGTTAAAGAATCATCAAATGTATTAAATATAAGAGGTGTGGTTTTACCGGCAACATTAGATGATATGAAGCTTGCAGCTGTTTTTGAAGACGGTAAAATTATTCATGGAGAATCAAATATTCCAGAAGTTCACGGCAAAATAAAAAGGTTGTTTACTGAACCAGAGCATTGTCATGCTCTCCCAGAAGCCATTGCTGCAATAAGAGAAGCTGATTTAATAATCTTAGGCCCAGGAAGTCTATATACAAGTGTTATACCTAATCTTCTTGTTGATGGCATTGTTGAAGCTATTGAAAAATCACATGCCAAGAAAATTTATGTATGTAATATAATGACTCAACCTGGTGAAACCGATAATTATTCAGTAGCAAGCCATGTAAACGCCCTTATTACACATGCTAAAGGCAAAAAAATTATCGATGCAGTACTAGTGAATGATAGTCTGCCGGATAACATATCAGATGGTTACGCTAAAAGCGGTTCTATCCCAGTAAGGCTTGACCTTGAAAACATTTCCCCTATTGGGATTTCGGTTGTTTCGCAAAAATTGATACAAGAAAATAGACAAGGTCTTGTTAGACATAGCTCAAGAAGAGTTGCAAGAGCTGTTTATTATTGGTACAGAAAATCTATAAAGAGGTAATGCTATGAAAACAGTAAACTTATTCCAAAAACTAAAGGATAATAATGAGAAGATTGCGATGCTTACGGCATATGACTATTCCACCGCAAAAACTATTGAGGAAGCCGGTATTGATGCCATTCTCGTTGGAGATTCTTTAGCAATGGTAGCTCTTGGATATAGAGATACTTATATTATTACTGCAAATGAAATGCAAGTTTTTGTAAAAGCTGTCTCTAAAGGTGCAAAAAATTCTTTTATAATTGCTGATATGCCGTTTATGAGTTATAACATTAATGTAGAGCAGGGCCTAGAAAATGCTTCGAAGATGATAAAAGCGGGGGCTTCAGCTATTAAACTTGAAGGATGTAATAAGTATATTCTAACATTAGTTCAAAGATGTATCGAATCTGGAATCCCTGTTTTAGGACATTTAGGATTTACTCCGCAATTAATGAATACCATTGGCGGACATAAGATTCAAGGAAAAACAGCAGAAATGACAGAAGAAATACTTATCAGCGCTCAAAAACTTGAGAAAGCTGGGTGTTTTGGAATTGTCTTAGAACTTATGCCATCAGAAAGCGCAAAGTATATTACAGACAATTTACAAATTCCAACAATCGGTATTGGGGCTGGAAATGGATGCTCTGGGCAAATAGTTGTTACAGATGATATCTTAGGAAAATACCAAGATTTCACTCCAAGTTTTATAAAAAAATATGCAGACTTACATTCTGTAGTTTTAAATGGAATTACACAATATAAAAATGATGTTAAGAACCAGGTTTTTCCTTCAGAAAATGAATCTTTTAGCTTAACCCCAGAAGAACAGAATAAATTAAATTCATAAATTATTAAAAGAGGAATATAATGTTAGTCCATAAAATAGAAGAAGTAAAAAATATAACAAAAAACTGGAAAGACTGTACGATAGCATTAGTTCCAACAATGGGAGCTTTGCATGAAGGGCATTTAAGTCTAATAAAAAAAGCAAAAGAAGTTTGTGATAAGGTTGTAGTTTCAGTGTTTGTAAACCCAATCCAATTTGGGCCTTCTGAGGACTATGATAAATATCCAAGAACTTTAGACAAGGATTATGAACTGTGCTCAAAAGAAGGCGTCGATTTAGTTTTTGCTCCATCACCTGCTGAAATGTACGGAGAAGAGCAAATGCTTAGTAACAATACATTGACTTTTGTTTGTCCGCCTTTTTTCTACGTAAACAAACTTTGCGGAAAGACAAGAGTAGGTCATTTTGACGGTGTTTGTACAGTCGTATTGAAACTATTTAATATTGTACAACCTGATTATGCGTTTTTTGGTCAAAAAGATGCCCAGCAGGTTGTGATTATTAAAAAGATGGTTCATGATCTTAATGTGCCAGTCAAAATAGTTCAATGTCCGATTATAAGGGAGGCCTCTGGACTAGCTTTAAGTTCAAGAAATAAGTATTTATCTAATGATGGAAAGAAAAATGCACTTGCACTAAGCCAAATTTTGAATAATATAAGAGCATGCTATAAAAAGGGAATTACGGATATTGCAGCTTTAAAAGAGACGGCTTACGGGTATTTAACAGAAAAACATGATTTAGAATATTTAGAAATCTTAGATAAGAATACTTTAGAAGAGCAGAAAAAAGCTGATGAAAATTCTATAGCTCTCATTGCATGTAGAGTTGAAAATGTAAGATTAATTGACAATATTTATTTAGGAGAATAAACAATGCACAATTTTATGCTAAGTCTTTTTAAATTTGTAAGAAGCTTTTGGCATTTTATGAAAATTGTCGTCATGTTCTGTATTCTAATGCTTCTATTATACTGGATAGAAAATCTAACTAACGGGAATTGGGATTGGTTAAATTTTATAAAACCTTTTCTTGGAAGTTTAGTTAAAATCGGAAACACAATTTCTTCCGGCTCTTGGAACTTATTAGGAGCTGTTTTTGAGTTTAAATATGGCATTGCTCTTATAATTCTTATTACATTTTATTATCTTATGAATTTGTTTATTATAATAATAAATATTATAGAAGATATATACGATTTCAGCTGGAGATCTTACAAGAAAGCTGAAGAAGATATTTTGAATAAAAACTTATATGCACAGGTTGAACGAGAAGAAAAAAAGATTAGTAAATATAATATACTTATCCATACATCATTAAAAAAACAATATTCTTATAAAGGTAAGGTTAATATAGCTGAGCAAAATAAGCTAATGAATAAATACCTGATAGAAAAAACTGGTGTACAACCAGCATACTATATGGAAGGTTACTTATACAAATTTAAAAATTTTAATGATATTGACACAGTTCTAGATATACTATTTAACATAATCAATTCAAATTCACCGCTGGATTATGCCATTACAATTCAAACCGGCGATAATTTAGAAAAATTAACCAAACTGGCCAATTTAAAAATATTTAATAAAATCATAATCGCTGCCGATACTGCATACCGATATGAATTTAATACATACAATAGGTATAAAACAGCGCAAATTGGAATATTCCAAGATAAAGATAATGGAACATTAGAAGTTCATGAGTTTCAGGAATTTCTGTAGTATAATAAAGACAACCTGTATAAGACGAGGAAATAAAAAGGAGTGAATTATATGAGATATGATGCGGGCGAAGTAATTACAGCAATGGTAACACCATTCAACGAAAAAAGAGAAGTTGATTACGAAAAAGTTGAAGCACTCGCTTACCAGCTTATTAATACGTGCTCCGATGCTATTCTCGTAACAGGTACTACCGGCGAATCTCCGACTCTAACCCACGAAGAAGAAATCGAAATCTTATGCAGTGCCAAAAGAGCAATCGCAGGAAAAGGCAAGATTATCATGGGTGCAGGCTCTAATTCA
The DNA here is from genome assembly GCA_944323405.1 of Candidatus Gastranaerophilales bacterium. Lineage (GTDB taxonomy): Bacteria > Cyanobacteriota > Vampirovibrionia > Gastranaerophilales > Gastranaerophilaceae > CAG-196. Next base: position 24,867 of record CALUSJ010000013.1, on the reverse strand, counting down.
ACAGAGACTGCTGTTTCAATGTCAAAAAGAGCAGAAAAAGAAGGTGCTGATGCTATTTTATCAGTTGTTCCTTATTATAACAAACCTTCTCAAGCAGGCATGATTGAACATTTTTCAGCAATAGCAGAAGCTGTTGAAATCCCTGTTATTTTATACAATATTCCTTCACGTACAGGAGTTAACATGTCTGTTGATACGATAAAAACTCTTGCAAGAAAATACCAGAATATTGTAGCTGTTAAGCAGAGTTTTGGGGATATGGATGCTATAACAGATATAAAAATGAACTGTCCAAAAGATTTTACAGTATATTCAGGAGATGACAGCCTGACACTTCCGATGCTTTCTTTGGGAGCACACGGGGTAATTTCCGTTGCCTCTCACCTTTACGGAAAAGAAATTAAATCAATGATTAGAAACTTTAAAACGGGTGACGTTATGACAGCAAAAAACATGCACCAAAAGCTTTATCCGATATTCAAAAAGCTGTTTATGGCGCCTAATCCGGTTCCCATAAAAGCTGCTCTTGCATATAAAGAAATTATTGAAGAATATGTAAGACGTCCGCTAGTTGAACTTACAAAAGCCGAAAAAACGGAATTAATCTTTACACTTGATTCTATATAATCCAGGTAGGTAAGATTATTTTATTTCAGATTTGGGATATAATTTTAATTATAGTATAAGGAGTACATAGATGAAAAATAAACTGATACTGTTTTGGGCTATTGTCCTTATTGTTATTGCGTCTATCGTAACAATATGCGTCAAGCCAACAAAACTAGGTTTGGATTTGGTAGGCGGCTCACGCCTTGTTTTAGAAGCACAGACAACAAAAACAATTGCTCAGATTACACCTGATATGATGTCAAGCTTACAGTTTGCAATCGAAAACAGGGTTAATAAATTAGGTGTATCTGAAACCGTCGTTCAGCGCTCAGGTGACAGACGTCTTGTAATCGAAATTCCTGATGTTTCAGACTTAAATCAGGCAAAAGCTTATTTGGGAGAAACAGCAGAACTCGATTTCAGAAAACCTGTAATGAAAGATGGTGAAGCAGAATGGCAAGCTACCGGGCTTACCGGCAAAGACTTATCAAAAGCAAATTTAAGCTCAAATTCACAGAACGGTCAATGGGTTGTGGATTTGGAATTTAATAATGAAGGGACAAAGAAGTTTGCCGATTTAACCAAACAGCTTGTTGGTCAGCCAATGGCTATTTTCTTTAATGGAGAACTTCAATCAGCTCCAGTAATCAGAGAACCTATTCCAAGCGGCCGTGCTCAAATCTCCGGCGGAGACAGCGGATTTGAATATGAGGAAGCGAAAAAAATGGTTGACCTCCTAAATGCAGGAGCACTCCCTGTTCCAGCTAAGATTATTGAAGAAAATACTGTAGGGCCTACTCTTGGAGCTGACAGTATTGCAAAATCAAAACTTGCCGGAGCAATCGGGTTAGGATTTGTTATGATATTTATGGCTCTATATTATAGAGCACCTGGATTAATCGCAGACGTAGCGCTTATAATTTACGGTTTAATGTTATTTGCACTCTTTAAAGCAATCCCGGTAACACTTACTCTTGCAGGTATAGCAGGCTTTATCCTTAGTATTGGGATGGCAGTCGATGCTAATATCTTAATCTTTGAAAGAACAAAAGAAGAATTAAGAGCCGGAAGAACACTCTTTACAGCAATTAATTCAGGGTTCGACAGAGCTTTCACAAGTATTTTTGACTCAAACATGACGACAATTATTACCTGCGTAATCCTGTATTTCTGCGGAACAAGCATTGTTAAAGGTTTTGCATTGACTCTTGCGATAGGTGTTATGGTTTCTATGTTCAGCGCAATCACAATAACCAAGAACTTTATGCACCTAATCTTCGGTACAGGAAAGCTTCAGCACCCTGCTCTGTTCGGGCTAAAAGCAAGCGAGATAGACGAAGGCTATCAAGCAGTCGAAACAAAACGCGAAAAAGCCAAATTCGGTATCCTAGAATGAGAAAGGCTCCAAAATTATAAAATTACAAGTGATTAAGAGGACAATAAAATGAAAATAAAATTAGACATAGTAAAATACAGATTTTTGTTTCTTGCACTTTCGGCAGTTCTTCTTCTGCCGGGTATTGCAGCAATGATTTATTCAACAATTACTTATCCGACTCATACACCTATGAAAGTCGGAATTGATTATACGGGCGGAACAACACTGCAATACGGAGTTAATGAAACTATTTCAAATAATAAACTCGCAGACGTGAGAACAAAACTCGAACAAGGCGGAGTTCAAAATCCTTATTTACAGATTATTAATGTGAATGCACAGGAAAAAGATGCCAATATTAAAGCAATTCTTTCTATAAGAACCAAGTTTATTGAAGAAGGCTCTACTGATCAGGATAAAATTACTAATATAGTTTCTCAAGAATTTTCTTCTCCGGAGCTGGTTCAGGTTTCTTCTGTAGGCCCGACATTGGGGATGGAATTATTCAAGAATTCTCTGATAGCATTTTCTCTCGCATTATTAGGAATTATTGCATACTTAACCTTTAGATTTCAGTTTGATTATGCATTTGCAGCAATTTTAGGGCTTGTACACGACGCAATCTTTGTATGCGGTGTATTCTCGATTTTGGGATTGTTATACGATGTTCAAATCGATGCTCTATTTATAACTGCTCTGCTTACTGTAATTGGTTTCTCTGTACATGATACAATCGTTGTATTTGACAGAGTTAGGGAAAACCTGAAATATTATTCTAAGAAAATGACATTCAGTGAAATTATGAATGCAAGTATTAACCAAACTCTTGCAAGAAGTATTAATACATCTCTTACAACATTGTTAACACTTACTGCATTGTACTTTTTCGGCGGAGTTACAACAAAAGACTTCGTTCTTGCTATGATTTTAGGGATAGCAGTCGGAACTTATTCAAGCATATTCTTCTGCTCAACCCTTGTTGATATCTGGGAAGACAGAAAGCTATCTACAAAAACAGTTGCTTCTGTTTAATAAAATACATATAACAATAATAAAAATACCGTCTATAGAAAGGCGGTATTTTTATCATTGATTAAATTACTTTTAAAACTTCGTAAATATCCATTTTATGAGATTTCCCTCTAATTTCTACATCGGAAATCTTTATAACGTCAATAAAGCCTTTCGTTTCTTCATAAGTAGACGAACTTATAAGCATTTTAGTTTTATAAACTTTATTGTAACCTTCTAAACGACTTGCCAAATTAACCGTATCACCAATTACAGTATATTCCATACGATTAATAGAGCCGATATTTCCAACAAAAACCTCTCCAGTGTTAATACCAATACCAATTTCAATTTTCGGTTTTCCTTCTTCTGCCCATTTTTTCTGTAATTCTTTGACTTTCAAAAGCATTTCATAACCGCACTTTACAGCATTTAAAGCATGATTTTTATCCTGAATTGGTTCGCCGAATATTGCCATTACAGCGTCGCCGATAAATTTATTTATAATTCCGTTATATTTAGAGATTATAGGCTCCATTTCCGTAAAATATTCATTCAGAATTTCAGAAACCTGTTGGGCAGACATCGTTTCAGACATTGAAGTAAACCCTCTTATATCTGCAAATAAAACGGTCACAACAGCCTTTTTCCCCCCGAGTCCGAGGTTATCAATATTCATAATAACCCGTTTCATAACGTCTTCTGACATATACTTGCCCATTGCAGACTTAACTTTTTCTTTGCTTCTGTTTTCAAGTATAAATTTATGAATATAAGCTAAAATCATTGTTACAACAAACATTACAGGCGGAGTTATTACATTAATTACAATCCCGAAATAAAAACAAAGCGCACTTAAACCTAAATAACCGAATATTATTATGAGTGTAAACAGGCTCGACTTAAACAGGTCATAAAATCTTATTATTCCATAAACACATAACATTCCTAAAAGTGTAATAAAAATATTTATCCAATCAGGAATAACCTTTAAAAAATTATTATGCATAATATTATCTATAGCCGTAGCCTGAATATCAGCTCCTGGATGATTTCGAAGAATCGGAGTAGTTTTAACATCATTTAATCCTGTACCCGCAGAAACATTAGCACCAATAATTACAATTTTATCTTTAAATATTTTCGGATTAATAACAGGCTCTAATCCTTTTTCCAGATTATCATATGAGTCCATAATATCTACAGCTGAAAATTTTGGATGTGAATAATCATTATAAATTTTATAAAATTTTATTGGAGTAGCAATTTGGTATTTAGTTTTTCTATACGCTATCCGATATTTTAAATTCGGAAATTCAAGGTAAGAATTTGTCATTCTTATTTTTGGATTATCATGCACAAACAAGAAAACCCTTAAAGCAAGAGACGGATATAGAACACCTTTATACGCTATTAAATATTCATGAGTTCTGTAAGTTTCATCCATTGCATAAGATGATAAATTCCCGCTAATAAATCCCGGCAATATAGCAACCGAGCCTGTTTGTTTTATTACATTAAAATAAGGCTTTGGAAAAGGTATCAAACTTAAATAGATATTAGGTAGAAAAGATGCTTTATTTTCCACATTCAATGCATATTTTTCTGCAAAAGTTTTTTCATACTCATCTCCAAAATTCCTATCGTTCCAAAGTTGAGATGACGGCATAAAGCCGGATATAAGATTATCAAATTTATTAAGTGTATTAAAAAATTTCTTATCTGATTCAGGATTATCTTTATCAAGAGCTGCGAGAATAGAATCGTGAACAACAACCTTAGGATGAGCGTATTTTATAAAATATTCAAACAATTTGCAATTAGTTTCTCTTTTCCACGGCCAGCGATATTTTTCAGCAGTCTTATCGTCAATCATGACAAGAATAATGTCTCCGCTTCCATAAACCTGCTTCTTTTTATCAAACGGAAGTTTTTCCGTAAGAGAGTGTTTTACCATAAAATCGTATGCTTTAGGCTCTACAAACGTATATGATAAAAAGTGGACAAAATATAAAGCAAGTATGATAATAATACTAATAATTGCAAATTTAAATTTATTCATATTATTATGATATAATAAATTAGTGTAAAAGGATAGATAGAAAAAAATGAGTAACAATTGTATAGAAATTATAAAAGAGGACAAGGTATACCCCATAATACGTTCAAAAGATGCGGATTTAGCCATAGAGACAGCGAAGGCACTTGTAGCCGGAGGCATAAGAGTCCTTGAGATTAACGTAGATAATCCATCACTCTACAAAGCAATTGAAGAAGTCTCTAAGTTTGCGAATGTGTGTGCAGGCGGTATAATTACTTCATTGCAAGCTGATGCAGCGTTTGAATCAGGTGCTCAGCTTATATCTTCGCCGATTTTCCAGATGAATATGGTTAAGATATCTAAAAATAAAAGAATTCCGTTTATTGCGGGAGCTTCTACTGCGAACGAAGCATACAACGCATGGAAATCAAGAATACCTTTGATTAAACTCTACCCAACAGATGCAATGGGAGGTGTCAAATATATAGAAGATATTTTAAGACAAATGCCGTTTTTAAATTTAATGCCAATGGGTAATATTAAATTAAATGAAGTTGTAACATATATAAGAGCGGGAGCAGCAGCAGTAGGTGTTGGCAGAGATTTCTATTTGGGCTTCACCCCCAAAGAAGTCACTTCACGTACTAAAGAAATTTTATCAGAAGTTAAGGATTTTACTGCATGGAGCAAAAAATAGATATTGCAATAATAGGAGAGTGTTTAGTTGAATTATCCGCAAATGGAACTTTTTCGGACACATCAACATTTAATAAGTATTTTGGCGGCGACACAGTAACAACGGCTGTAACAATTGCACGCATGGGCGGGGCTGTTAGTTATATTACCAAAGTCGGAAATGATGGATTTAGTGATTTTATTTTATCAAGCCTAAGAAAAGAGAATATAGATACATCGCTTATCAAACTTAATGATGAACAAAACGGCATGTATATAGTATCTAAAACTCCTGATAAAAAAGAATTTTTGTATTATAAGCGCAAAACAGCTGCTACAAAATTATCTATAGAAGATCTTTCAGAAGATTGTATAAAAAAACTTAAATTAGTTTATTCCACGGGAGTCGTACAATCTCTTAGCGCAAGTGCAAGAGAGCTTGTTCGTGAGACTTTCAAAATCGCAAGAGCCAATGATGTCTTAACCGCTTATGATTCAAACTACACATCTTGCTTTATGAATTCTATTGATACAAAAGAATATTTTCAAGATATTGCCGAATATACTGATATAGTATTTATGAGCCTTAAGAAAGAGACATATGAGCTTTATAACATGGACTCTATGGACAAAATTATGAAATATTTCTGGGACAAAGGAATTAAAATTGTCGTGGTAAAATCTCATATTGATAATGGTTATTATATAGGTTATAAAGGAGAAATCAGTTTTACAGAATTCTATAACACCTCGAAAGCCGTTGATACAACCGCTTCTGGAGATGTATTTAATGGGGGATTTTTGTATGCGCTCACAAACGGCAGACCGCCTGCTGATGCAGCAAAATTTGCAGCAGTTGTGTCGGGTTTACAAACCCAAAATTATGGAGCTATACAAGCAATACCATATAAAGAAGCTGTTTTGGAGAATGTTTCATAATGACAAAATATATAGTTTCCGGCTATATTGGTTTTGATAATTTTGGAGATGAAGCGATTGCACATGTTCTCGTTGAAAATCTAAAAAAAAATGGTGCTGAAAAAATCACTTTAATTTCTTCTAACCCTCAAAAAACTGAGCAAATTCATGGCGTCTACGCCTGTCCTCAGCTTAAATTCTTTAATTGTCTAAAAGATGCTGACACGCTAATATCCGGCGGTGGAAGTCTTCTACAAGATGTCACGAGTTTAAAAAGCCTTATTTATTATCTTGGTATAATTTACCTTGCGCTCCTTCTTGGAAAAAAAGTTGTAATTTATTCACAAGGAATTGGGCCCATAAACTCTAAATTAGGGCAATTCCTAACAAAAACAGCTTTAAAAAACTGTTCTGAGATATCAGTACGAGATAAGAAATCACAAGAACTTCTAAACAAATGGAACATACAGGCGGAACTCGTTCAAGACCCTATTTTTAGCTTAGACTTACCGATAAGAAATAAGAAAGGGATTGTTGGTATTCAGCTAAGAAACTATCCTACTTTAAATGAAGATTTTTTACTGAGTTTAGGAAAACATATAGCTATAAATTTTAATGATAAAAAAATAGAAATCTTTTCTTTGCAAGACAGTATTGACCTATCTGTTTGCGAACACTTTAAACAAATCCTTAAAAAAAATGGAATGCAAGACATTGAAGTTATGAGTGGCATGTCAATTGATGAAGTTTTTGATAAGATTGCAGATTTAGAGTATATGATAGCAATGCGTTTTCATGCTAATGTTGCAGCCATAAAATGTAATGTTAAAACTCTAGCTATCAATTATGATATAAAAGTAAAAAAACTTGCTGAAACATACAATATTCCTATAATAGAACTAAACCAAAAAGATTTTGCAGCTGCATTTCATAAACTCCTTAGCTAAGCCGGATTTTCAGGCACTTCATCTTGCTTCACCAGCCATTCTATTAAAGGTTTCTTTTCTCCAAAAGAAAAATTAAAACCTCGCTCAAAATCTGGATCTGTTAAAAAATCATAGCTTATATTAAAAGCCGTTGGTTCTTCTTTTACTCCTAGAGCTTTCACTTTTTGCGGAGAAACCTTTTTACCGTCATCTTCCATTACATTTGAATAATTATAACCTTCAAAACAACAAAATGGAACCTTAATTTTATCATTTGCGCCTACTGTCATTAAACCAAATGAACGACAAATTATCCCCCGAAAGTCATAAACAACACACTGGTCATTTATAAGAAACGGACAATCATATCTGAACACATCTTTTTCATTTTCCTTTTTGAAAAGTTTTTTTTCTTCTATAATTTTCTCTATATTATTTGCAATTATCTTTTTTGTTTCTGTGTCCAACTGCCATACTCCAAGGATTAAATATTCAGCCTCTATTTGAGAATATGGAAACTGTGCGTGTTTACAACATCGGCTGCACCCTCGTTTACAAAAAATAAAAGGTCTTTGTTTATCAAAAAATTTTTTAAACTTTTCATCTAAAAATTTCAAATATGTTACATAATTTTCAAGCATAAAATGCCCCCTTCATAGTTTATTATAGTTCAAAATTGTAATACGAAAAATCTATTTCATCTTGAGTAATACCAATATATCGTAATGTTACAGCAGGGTTAGAGTGATTTAAAATTTTCTGAAGTAAAACTACATTATTAAATTGTTTGTAATAAAAATAACCAAAAGTTTTCCTCATAGTATGTGTCCCGACCCTGCTCTTTACACCAACTGCTCTACAAGCTTCATTGAGAAATCTGTAAACTTGTGAACGGTGAAGCCGCTTATGCTTTTTCCCTACAAAAAGAGGTTCTTCAAAACTCCTATTCTTTAAATATTCACTAATGAGTTCACGCAATTTATTATTTAATGGAAACATTTTATATTTATTTGTTTTTTGCTCTCTTATTTCTATATGCGTTTTATTCAAAACGTCTGAAACATTAAGCCCAAGTATATCAGAGACTCTAAGCCCTGTATTAATTCCAAAAACAAAAATAAGGCGGTTCCTTAAACTCCTTTGAGCAAGATACTGTTCCACTTTCTTAATATCTTCTTTACTTCTTATAGGTTCAACAATATTCATATTATCTCCTTTCATATTTTACCTAGCCACATGGCCGATAAAATATAAAAGCCTAAACACAATATAATTATTTTTTATATCGTGTATAAGAGATAAATTATAAAAATATTATGCAGATTTTTTATTTCCCTTTGCTGGTCTGCTTTCATTTAAGAAGAAAACAAACGGGATAATTATTACCGCAGCAACAGCAAAATATCTGAATGTTTCAACATATCCCCATAGGGTAGCTTGCTGCCTTAGAATATTATGAATTTGAGCCTGCCCCATATGAACAGCTGTTGACCAATCAACGGTTGTCATAAATGAAGAAGCCATAGCCTGCACTCTTTCTGAATAAACCGAATTTGTGTCAGTAAGAGATTTTATTAACATATGTTGATGTGCCTGAGAAAATCTTGTAATCATCGTTGTTGCAATAGAAGTCCCGATTGCAGCACCTGTATTTTTTAATAAGTTTTGAACCCCTGCAGCATTTGTCTGCGCTTCATTAGGGAGGGTTGCACAGGAAATATTTGATAAAGGTACCATTGCCATTACCATTCCGAGACCAAAAGTAAAATTCGGAATACCGATATTTGCAAGAGCAATAGATGTATTTATTTCACCAAACATAAGTCCGGCAGCTGTAAGGATTAAAAGCCCGCATATTGTCATTGCTTTTATACCTACTCTAGCAACAAAGATACCGCATAAAATAGATGCCAGAAAACATCCGGCTCCACGGGGCACCATTGAAACCCCACTTAAAAAAGCAGTATAGCCCATCAAAGACTGCAGCATAGATGGCAGAATGGAAGCAGACGCCATCATAACGCCCATTAAAATTATCTGCCCCATTGTACCTATTAAAAAGTTATGGTTTTTTAAGATTGCCAAATTAATAAGCCCTGAATTAGTTTTACTTTTTTTGATTTGAATAAAAACAAATACAAAAAACGAAATCATAGAAACGGTAAACAACTTACAAATCCAAGCTGCACCAAACCAATCGGCATCATTACCTTTATCTAAAACAACCTGCAATGTTAAAAGCCACAATAAAAGGAAGAAAAAGCCTGAATAATCCATTGTGACGTGTTTCTGCTTTCTTGAATAAGGAGGCTCTTCTATATATTTCTTTGATAACCAAACTGCAATTATACCGAAAGGAATATTAATATAATAAATAAACGGCCAAGACCAGTTTTCAGTAATCCACCCGCCTAAAGCAGGCCCCATAATCGGCGCCATAATAACACCTAATCCAAAAACTGCCATTGCAGCAGGGAGTTTTTCTTTAGGAAATATCTCAAAAATCATTGCTTGAACAACCGGCAGAATTCCGCCGCCGCCTGCACCCTGCAAAATTCTTGAAAAGAGCATCATTGCCATAGAATTTGAAATACCGCATAACAAAGACGCAATTGTGAAAATTATAAGACTCATAATAAAGTATTGCTTACGTCCGAAAAGCTTGCTGAAAAAATCAACAGTCGGTATAACAATACCGCTTGCTACAAGATAACTTGTAATAATCCAAGTTGATTCATTATGGCTGATAGAAAATGTTCCTGCCATATAAGGAAGAGCTACGTTTGATATGGTTTCATCAAGCGCAAACATAAAGATTGAAAGCATCAAAGGTATCATTGTAATCCACGGATTAAGCTTAAACTTCCACTCTTCTTGCGGTATGGCATTTTCCATAGTTGTTCTCCTCCTGCGTGTAGAAAATTCTACTCCCTATTTAAACACATACAAACACAAAAAACAAGTATTGTATTTAATGCATATAATTACCCACCTAGGGAATTCACAAAAATATATCATTGGGGTTTAATAAAATTATTAAATCTTTTTCATACTTCCAGCTATTCTTAATTCCATGAGCCTTTGGGCTCATTTTTTTATTTACTATTCCTGCAAATGAACATTTTACAGCGTATCAAAATATTATTTAATTTATATTTTTTTTATGGTATAAGTATTAAAAACCAAAAAGAGGAAACTACGGTGGAAATCCGTGACTGTGCCGCAACCGTAAAAGCCGGAACACTCATATAAGCTAATTAGCTTTTTAATATGCAAATTGCGAGCCACAATATTGCATATAGCGTTTATTTTTACGCTTAATAAGAGTTCTTGCTTTCTTTCATTGCGGCACATTAAATTGAAAGGAAGCTGTTATTGGCTGGAGTAACTTCAAATGTTAATAATGTAAAAAGCGGGCTTTGTCCGCATGGGATGTCACCGGGAGCATGCCCTATCTGCTCCGGCATGGGAGGAGGAGGTGGTGGCATGCGAGCAGGAGAAAGAGCTCAAAAAGCTGGTGAATGGAGTTATCACCATTGTGCTATGATAGGCGCAATGATGAAAGCAAGAGAAATGAGGCTTGAAGCACACGAAAAAAATCTTCAAGCTCATACTGAAGCGCTTTTAAAATTCCAGCAAAATATAGAAAAAATGGCTCAAAAAATGGTTGATTTTGCAAACCGAATATCAAACACCACTTTTTTCAAACCTGCTGCCTATGCAATTACTAGCATTATCTTGCCTATTATTAGTAGAATAAGCAGCCTTCCGAATATTATTCTAAACACATTAGACAAATTGTCCCAACTAAAACAAAAAGTGATAGATATTCAAGATAAACTAAATGCTATATTTGGGGAAATTAAAGCTTTTGTAGAAAAAAAAGTTGCTGAATTTATAAGTATAGTAAAGTCAAAATTTGAAAGTTTATTTAAAATCTTCAAAAGAAGCAACGCAGAAGATGATGATACAAAAATAGATGACGACAAAAAAATTTTTAACTTGAAAAAGTTTATACAAAAGATTAGGGAAAAGAAAAAAGATGGTACCAAAAATTAATCAGGATCTTGAATCTTCAAGACATCAGAAGAATATGACCAATACACAAAAACGAAATGACACTTATGTTAAAGAAGGCGTCATTGTAAATTCATACATTAAAGACCCCTTGCTTTCGCTTGACGAAACTTGTGACACTCTAGTAATTTCAAATACAAATATTGAATTACCGCAAAAAGTCTTTGAAAAAGAAGAAAATAAGCACAGTCCGCTTGTTCCTATATGTGCAGCAACTGTAGGTGTAATGGCCCTCATTGGAGGATTTACCGCTATGATGAAAAAATTCTCTAAAAGCAAACTAGAAAGTACCAAAGAATATCTGCTCCCTGGAATAACCCGTAATCACTGCATAAACAATGAAATTCACCAGAGCATATTTAGCATGATACAATCTCCTAATCGTAAAACAATATTAGCCTCTTTCGGAGTAATAACTCTTGGTGCAATGGCCTTTATGGGGAAAATTTTTATAGACGGATTCAGGGATGTCTGGATAAAAAAACAAGAAGCTGATATACAAAAAAACTTGCAAGAGAACCTAATAGAAGTTGAAACACAAGCATTTTCTGGAAAAATCCAAATCATGAGGAGCATGCTTTCCTCTAAAGCAAAAATGTTTTCTCAAGAACTAGCTTTTAAGGGCAAAAATAATGATTCAACAGATGACAGCAAACTACTATATCTATTAGGCGGAATAACATTGTGTAGTATTTTAGGACTTGGATATTTTGCTGTTAAAAATATAAGAAAAAGTGATGAATTCATACGTAACGGCATTAGGAATACAAAAAAAGGACTTAATAAAGTAATCGAAGACTTCAATAACGGCAAGCCGATTAATGAACTTGAAGGACATAATGGAGAAATTGTCAAAGGGAATAATGCATATAAGCTTTTAATTGAAAACATGCTCGAATCAATCTATGCGACCCCGGATGAAATCGAAAAAACTGTTAATAAAATGAAGCTTTCAGCGGATGAAAAGAAAAAATATATAGAACACCTCAAAGAGGTTATGAACCAAGCCACAGAAAAAGTTAATCCTATGATGGGAGGGTCTGGAAGAAATAAAATTACATATTTTTCTCACGTTAATGATTACCTGTCTTTTTTCTATGACTGGCTCATGAATCCGAAAAATCCTCAATTTAAAAATTTGTTTTTTGGAATCGCCGGTATCTCTGCACTCGCATATGGTGGAAAAACTGCTGCAGAGGCAATTAAAGATGTACAAGTAAAAAAATATAATGCTGATATCGAATTAAATCTTCAAAAACGCCTAGTTGCAACAGAACTAAGAAACTTCAAAGCTAAAAAAGAATCCGCTATAGAACCATTATGCGATGAATTTCTAAAACAAAAATCAGAAGGTAAGTCTCAAAAAGAATTAAAAATAATAGCAGATAATATTCTCTTTGAAATAAAAAATGGGCCTCCATTCGTATACTCTTAATATAACCCAGTATACTAGTTATAAATAGTACATACATAGATTCTCCAACAAAGTTATTGCATAAAAAAAAATAATATGATAGAATTTATTCGTAGGGCATTTTAATTGCCTGCTGTACATAATAAAGGGGTGAACATGCTAGTTTCCGCAGTTTCTGTTAATCATCACAATGGCTATACAATGAGTGCAAACATGCCTTTTTATAATAACCGTAGTAATGAAACCATCGGCGATACATCTTTTAACTCTTTAACCCCTTATGTTAATAAAAAAACTGTTTCTACAGAAAAGTTACCCCAAGTATATGATAATATAAGTGAATGGCAGAATTTTTGTCATAATCAAATTTTAGGTAACAAATTAAACGTTATAGCTTAGTTAAATGTGCAAGAGTTTGATTTTAGGTTTTTTTGACGGAGTTCACATTGCCCATCAGGCAGTTATTAATTCAGCGCTGCGCTACTCTGATAATACACTGCTCATAACATTTAAAGAATCCCCCGCAAAATATTTTGGCAAAGATTTTAAATATATTTTGCCACGCCAAGAATCATTAAAAAAAATAAAAAATCTGGGAGTAAAAGAAATTTTACAATTAGATTTTGACCTAGTTGCTAACATGTCGGCTAAAGATTATTTAGACTTCTTAGTAAGAGAATTTTCTCCAGTATCAATCTCTACGGGTTTTAATCACACTTTTGGCCAAAATAAAAGTGGTAATGCTGAGTTTTTATCAGACTATCAAGATTTGTATGGGTATAAATATTTGTGTTCAGAGCCTGTAAAATATAATGGTAATATAATAAGTTCAACTTATATTAAACAATTATTAAAAACCGGGCATATAGAAGAGGCTAATATGCTTTTAGGCAGCAATTTTTTTGTCGAAGGAATTGTTATTAAAGGAGCACAAATTGGTCAAACAATAGGATTCCCAACTGCAAATATACATTATCCAGAAGATATTGTACAAATCCCATACGGAGTTTACATAGGAAAATCCGCTAATCACAAAATAGTTTTGAATTGGGGCTTAAAACCAACCGTCAATAATACTAAACAACCAGTTTTAGAAGCACATTTTATTAATTTTACAGATAATCTTTATGGGAAAAAAATTAAAATTGAACTAATAAAAAAAATAAGGGATGAACGGAAATTCTCTTCGATAGAGGAGTTAAAAGAGCAGATTCGAAAGGATATAACTGTATGCTCAGAGTTGTAATTCTAGGTTATGGGACTATGTTTACCAATTTAATAGCCGGTGCTTTAGATGCAAATTGTGAAATCGTTGGCGTTTTAAGGTATGAACATATAAAGTATCCGCCATTATTAAGAAAAATCAAAGATATTTTTTGTCCTTCTATAGAATATAATTATATAAAAAGCTACCGTCTCCCGGAAATAGAGGTAAGAAGCGTTAATACAGAACTCTTTAAGAAAAAGTTATTAACACTAAACCCTGATATAATATTAGTAGGTTCATGGGGTGAAAAAATAAAAAAAGAAATTTATGATATACCTAAAATAGCATCAATAAATGCACACCCTTCATTGCTTCCTAAATACAGGGGCCCAAACCCGTATTTTTGGGTTATTAAAAATAGAGAAGATATAAGCGGAGTTACATTTCATTTAATAGACAGCGGATATGATACCGGCGCAATATTAGCGCAGGAAGAAGTTAAAATTTACCCATCAGATACAGGCAAATCATTAAAAGACAGAACTGTCTTAACTGCAAGAGGCGTGGTTTGTGATTTATTAAAGGCTTTAAGAGAAGATATCATTATACCTCTGCAGCAAAGAGAAGACAAAGCAAGCTATTATTCACATCCTAAAAATTTAGAACTAGATTTTTCAGAAACGGCTGAAAATAACCATGCTCTAATAAGAGCTATTTATCCTTGGTCAGAGGCTTATTTTCGTCATAAAAACTGTTATATAGCAGTATCTCCTGAAGGATTATCAATATCGGAGAATGTTACAGAATATATTGAGCATGGAACTATTACCAAAATTGACTATAAAAATTGCAAAATTAGTGTTCTTTGTGCTGATAATAAAATTTTAACTATGCAGATTAAATTATATTCTAAGTGGGATAGACCATTTACCAGAAATTATATAAAACAAGAACTAGTCCCCGGCACAGTTATATCAAAACAAGATTAGCTTAAGCTAATAGAATCAAAACCGCACCTATAACCATAATAAAAGAGCCGATTATTTTACGCTTAATATTTTTTTCATGGAATATATTAGCCCCTAAAAAAACACTCAAAATCGTAGAAAGCTGAAACAATGCAAGAGCATAAGCTACATTTATTTTTGAAAAAACGAAATTGGTAGAATATTGCATAATGCCGACAGACAATATTAGAAACAGTTGATATTTATATGATTTAATTTGAGGTTTATTTTTAGACAGCAATAAAAATATTAGAGAAAAAATAAGTCCTGACAGCGCCCACAATATAAAAGCTTCTGTCACACTAGTTAAAAGTAATATTTTTTTTATCACTATAGCTTCAGATGCTGAGAATATTAACGCTAAAATACGATATACCAAAGCTTTTTTGTTAATCTTTCCTGAGGTAAAAATTACAAAATATGTTCCTATAATAATCAATATTATTCCTATTATCGCTTTTAGAGTCGGAATTTCATTTAGTAAAAATACACCTATAAAAAGTGCAACAACCGGCTTATAAGAATTTATAGGAGCAAGCGTAGAAAGTTCACCTAATGCTAAAGCTTTTATTATAAAGTAATTTCCTAATGTTCCTAAAAAACCCATAATAAGAACAGGCAGAATAAGTTTAAAATCGAAACTTTGTAAAAAAACAGTACCTAATAAACTTAAGCCCAAATACGTATAGAAGTTTACAACAGAAGATTTTTGCCCCAAATTAGTTAATAATTTTTGAAAAACATTTAATCCCGAATTTGCAAATATTCTTACAAGTATACTTAAATAAACCATTAACATATGAGTATTATAACTTAAATTTTACAATGTATTGCAGGTAATATAAAATTTTACTTCAAGCTTTTAATAGATAAAAAAAGCAGATATATAAATGCAATTCTTTGGAATAATTTGTAAACTTTTGTAACAAAAACTTCTATAACCCTAAAGTTTTTGAAAAAAATGCCGTTAATGTAAGTACAAACAATAAAGGGAAAAAAGGAGCAATAAAATGTCTAATGATTTATCAAGAGTTTACCAATTTTTATCTACTCAAGGGGATTGGGTAAAAAAGGCCGACGTTAATGGCGATAATTTTATTGTAAAAGATGAGTTTCGTCTTTTTATGGAAGAAAACTTCTTTAGCTGGAATGGCGAACAAATGTCTTCTACAGCCCAGGATGATTTGATAAATAAATTTTGGAATGAATTTGATACAAATAAATCAAAGTCTATGATAAGTGGTGCCGATTTGCACAATAAACACACTCTTGATTCAAATGAAATAGATGTATTAGAAGATAAATTAGAGATGTATAAAACATTAAACTCATTTATTAATGAACTTGAATGCCCCGTTTCATCTTCAAAAGGCTGGAAAGAAGAAATCAATTCAGAACTTTTGACATTATTAGAATCATATATTGAAAATGGCGGTACTAATGAAAGCTTATTAGAGTATTTACAGGAAAATGCAACTGGCATTGTAAACAGAATCTCGGCCCAATATATTGCAGCTGAGTATTTAGATAAAGTCATGCCTGAATTAAGCCAAAAATATGACTATGCATTTGGAAGTGATAAGGATTTGAACGAATTAATAGACAGCTATGTAGACAGCCTTGATGAAAATGCTTCATTAGATGATATCCAGAAAAACTTAGCTGATATTATAGATTCATATATCGCAACAAGCGGTTTGCAAGCGTCAAACGGAACAACTCCGCCAAGTAGTAGTACTGATTCTACAACAAATAATACAACTGTTCAAACACCGGGTGCAGGCTTAAATCAACTGCAATTGAGTGTTGCAGAAACAACACTTAAAGAAAATTTAGCGGCAATAAAGAATGAAGCAAATTATGAAGAATATGCAGAAGTTTATGACAAAGCAGTATCTTCATATATTGATGAAATTCTTAAGAATGCTACACAAGAACAGTATAATACAATTCTAGGGTACGGAATTGAAGATTTTAAACAAACTTCGTATTATAAAAATATTGCAAGATCAATAGAAGTAAGAGATGTTATGATATTTGCAGATAACACTTCAGAACTATACAAAGCTATCGAATCAGAATTAGGAACCGATGTCGCAGAAGCGCTTACTAACGGTATTTATTATGATTCGTATTCATCTATAATTGATGATGCTGTCGAAAAAATTAATGAAGGAATGTTTATCAAGAATGACTCTTTGGATAAGAATGCATTGATTGAATGGGTAGTCGATGAAATAAGGGCAAATTATACCGATATACTAACAGAAAGCGGAGCTATAGATGATTTAAGTACAGATGAATTATATCAATTCTTTACAAAATCATTAAGCAACGCAAATGCAATTAAGAAATCTAATCCTGAAAAAGCTTTAGATATGGTAAAAGATGCAGCAATAACCTATTGCGAAAGTGTAAGTGCAAAGGGTGAAGCATATGAAGAATATTTAGCAGACATCTTTGAATCATCTAACTTCAGTTCAGTAATTAACGATTGCAAAACCCCTGATGCCGTAGCTAAATATGTAGAAAAAGTTAATGCAGGCATTGGTGATGTAAAAGAAAAAGAACCCGAAAAGGAAGAAACAGTTGAAGAAAAAGTAACCGTAACCGATGAATCAGATGCGATTATTAGTGAAATTAATAACTCCGTTACTTATAAAGGAGTGAATGCATCACAAGCTCGCAGTTCATTAGCATATAGATTAAATAAAGACGGTTATGTACTATTTGTTGGCGACAATTATAGTGAAAACAAAGGTATTTGGGATGATCCTGTTGATCAAGAACTCAATGATTTATTTAATATTCAACTGAGAAGCAAAATTGAAGAGCAATATAAAGATGAAATCAGCGGTTTAGGACTGACAAGCAATGAGTTAGACAACTTATTTAATATAGCCTTATTCACAACACTTTCAGATACTACAGTTCTAAGAAGTATGTATGATGAAATAAATATAGGTACAGTATTAGAAGCAACAGTTAAAAACTACTCTAAGATACTAATTCAGGTTTCAACAAATGAAAACGCAAGAAACTATATCAAAAATGTTGAAAACAAGAGTCTCTTAAATGGTGTTGGTACTTGGGCCGGAGCTGATGTAAACGGCAAAGGAGATGAAACAACTGCTGATTACAGGACTTATTTCAAGACCCTTGATAAATACTACTCAAATGACTCAACTGCAGGCGGTGATGACTGGGTATCTATAGCATCTCGAGGTGAAACATCATACTCTTGCAACGGCGGGGCTGGCAATATTATCATCTTAACAAGCGCAGATTCTGGAGATAATGACCCGGTTAATAAGGCAATGCAAGCTATGCTGACAGATTATGTATCTTCTTATAGTGATACAATTGATGCTTCAAGAATCATTGCATTATTCAAGGAAGCACAGCAAACAGCATTTGCTAAACTTGAAGCAGTAAAAGATCAAAGTTCCGCTAATGGTGCCTCAATATATGGTTATGGTGATTATATTGAAGGCGCAACAGACAACAGCGATACTTATAGAGTTGACGGCGATTACTATGGTGTCAACAGCATTCTCATCAATATTATGTATGAAATGGAAAGATTGCTTTCTAAAGAAGTTTTGGGCTAATAATATATTAATTTTAAATAGACCGGCTTGCAACCGCAAGCCGGTTTTATGATTTAAATAAAAAAATTTGAAATTAAAAAAGAAATTGTGTAGTATAATATAGAGAGTGCTTTTTGGACTTAGGAGGAAGAGTATTATATGAAAAAATTAGCAAGTTTATTAATAATGACCGCTGTAATAATCGGAACAGGAACAGCTTTTGCCGCTACCCCTGCCGAATTATATGATGATGTGTGGAAAATCGTCAATAAAAAATATTATGACCCGACCAACAATTCACAAGATTGGAGTAAATGGCGTTATAGATACGAAAACAAGCTTAAAACCAAAGAGGATGCTTATGTCGCAATAGAGACTATGTTATCCAGTCTTAATGACCCATACACAAGATTTTTGGATCCGAAAGAATTCAATGAAGAAACAGAATCAATTAAGGGCTCTTTAAAGGGTATTGGAACGCAAATCGGTCTAAGAGACGGAGAGCTTGTTATTATTGCGCCATTAGAAGACTCTCCGGCTGAAAAAGCAGGACTTCTTGCAGACGATAGAATACTTGAAATCAACGGAGAGAGCACAAAAGGGATTAATATAGATGCGGCAGCTGATAAAATCAGAGGCGAAAAAGGGACCACTGTAACTCTTTTAATCCAGCGAAAAGGAGTTCCTAATAAGCTCTACAGTGTTGTAAGAGACGAAATTGAAGTTAAATCAGTTTCCTGCAAACCGCCGTTTGAAACAACAAAAATTCCTAACGATATTCAATATATAAGGTTAAGTTCATTTATCAGCAAGAACGCTGCGGGAGAGATTGAATCAATACTTAATAATTCAAGCGGAATGAAAGGATTCATAATAGACCTTCGCTCAAACCCCGGAGGGCTTTTGACCAATGCTATTTACATTTCTGATATGCTTCTTAGAGGCGGAGTTATAGTAAGTACTGTCGACCGTGACAGCTACAAAACAACAACCCGTGCACGTTATCAGCAGGTTACAGACAAACCGATTGTTGTATTAATTAATAAAGGCTCTGCTTCTGCTAGCGAAATACTAAGTGGTGCATTAAAAGACAATCACCGTGCTACAATTGTAGGTGAGCAGTCTTTCGGGAAAGGACTCGTTCAAGAAATAAATAAACTCCCTGACGAAGCGGGCATGAATATTACGATACAGAGATATTTAACCCCGTCTGGAACTGATATAAATAAAAAAGGCATAACTCCTGATGTTATGGTAGAATTAACTAAGGAGAATGTCGAAGCTAAAAAAGACGTTCAATTAGAAAAAGCGATTGAAATATTAGAAAAAATGACCTGCCTTGTCAAAGGGTAGGAGTGAGAACCATCTCGGGCTTGAATTTCTTGAGGTGAACGAAAAGGGCATAAATGGGAATAACTAAGAAAGAATGGCATATTGAAGCTAAGGACGGAATTTCTAAAGGTTCTATAATAGATAGATTACTGGAAGTTAGGGGCATAACAGGAGAAGAAGCTAGGCGGGATTTCTTAAATCCGCTTGAGATTACCTTGATGCACCCTAACGCATTTTGTGATATGCCAAAAGCCGCTGAGCGTATAAAAAAAGCTATCGATGAAAAAGAAAATATCTTAATATATGGCGATTTTGATGCCGACGGAGTAACTTCAACTTCTGTTCTCATGAAAACTTTTGCTTACTTAGGTGCAAATGTTGATTATTATATTCCAGATAGAGAATCAGAAGGACACGGGCTTAATACAAAAGCACTTGTACAAATTTTAACCAAAAAGAAACCTAAATTAATAATAACAGTCGATAACGGTATAAGCAGTGTTGAAGAAGTTAAGTTCATTAAGAGTTTTGGTCGTGATGTTATTATAACAGACCACCACGAAGCACCAGAGGAGCTTCCTGATGCTTATGCCATAATTAACCCCAAGGCAATGAATGCATTGGATGAAAAACTTACTCCGCTGCAGATTGAGTATCTAACTTCTCTTGCAGGAGTAGGGGTTGCATTTAAAGTTGCACAAGCAGTTCTTGAAAAATATGATAAACTTAGTTTTACAAAAGAACTGCTTCCATATGTAACAGTGGGTACAATTGCTGATATTGTGCCTTTAATCGGTGAAAACAGGTATTATGTAACAAAAGGGCTGGAGTATATTGCAGCCGGCAAACATTACGGACTAAAGCGGATGTTAGATGTTGCGGGTGTCGGGGTTGATAACGGTTTAACCGCTGAACAGGTAGCGTTCACGATTGCACCGAGAATTAATGCTTCCGGCCGTATTGATACAGTTGATAACGCAATAAAAGTTATGATTTCCGAAAACAGGCAAGAAATCGAAATGGCAATTATTTCACTTGAAAATTTCAACAAACTCCGACAGGAAATGTGTTCCGAAACTTTTGCGCAGGCTGATGACATGTGGAAGGCTTCAAACAGCCGTGATAATGCGATTGTTTTATTCTCAAAAGACTGGCATGTTGGAATTATAGGGATTGTAGCTTCCAAATTTGTCGAAAAATATTATAAACCGACTTTTATTATGAATTATTCAGAAGAAACAAAAACTTTTCGCTGCTCAGCAAGAGGAGTAAAAGAACTTAATCTATACGATATAATTTCTAATATTTCCGAATATTTAGACGGATTTGGCGGACACCAGCTTGCGGCTGGATTTGCATTCTCTGAAGAGAAAGCTTCGTTTGAGACAGTGAAGAAAGCTTTAAATAAAACAGTTGATGAGATGTTGAACGGGCAAAAACTCACGCCTTCTCTTGATATTGATATGGAGCTCTCAATTGATGATGTGGACATATCTCTTGTGGAAGAAATCTCAAAACTTGAGCCGTTCGGAGCTTCTAATCCATCACCAGCTTTTGTTGTCAACAATCTGACTTTAAAAGAAAAGAAATTAATGGGCTCGACAAAAGAGCATTTGAAGTTAATCGTAGAAACTCCAAATGGTACAATAGACTGTGTCTGGTGGTCAAGAGGAGATATTCCTCTAATCAGCGGGGATAAGATTGATATTGCATTTGCCCCGCAATTAAATACTTTTAACGGAGTAACTTCTGTCCAATTAATTCTTAAAGATGTACACTCAGACGCTCTAAAAGAGGAAGAAGCCTCCAAAATTAAGATTTACGATCACAGAAAGAAAACTAATATCTTAAGACAGGTAAACGATTATATCAAGAATTCTAAGCTCGCAATTTCAGTTTTTGCAGAGGATAGAGGGATAAAAGAGGCTCTTAAGCCATTTGAAGATATAACAAAGCATATTATAGACAGAAATCATGCTCAAAAAGCAAATGCGCTGATGTTCTTTGATTATCCTGCTGACGACGAAATTATGCAAAATATTATGACGACAGTTGCTCCTGATGCTATTCATTATATGAACTATCAGAGGGGAAAATATAATGAAGAGGCAATCTTAAAGACATTTTTTGGGATGATTAAATATGCTTGTAACACTTATGGTGGAAACTTTAATCTCTCAAAAAGCGCAGCAGGCCTTGGCATAACAGAACCTATAGTTGAGACAATGCTTGAAATGTTTGAAGATGCCGGCATGATTAAAATTAAAGAACGCTTAGAAGATAGTTTTAAAATAGAGTTTCTTGCAGCTGTCGAACTCTCTAAAATTCTTCATACAACAAAATATGCTGAATTTGTAGAATTATTGAATACTGTAAATGATTATAAGAATAAATTCATGACAATTGATTTATAGTTTTTTGTTATCGAAAGGATTTAATATTTGTTTTGTCTAAAGAAAAATTTATTCTCTTAAAAAATTATTTAAAGGAATTGAGTGAGAACGATTTAGGAATTGCTTTTTCTGGAGGCGTGGATAGTTCTTTACTGCTTTATTTATGCAAAAACTATAATATTGCAGCCTATACTTTTAAATCAATCTTTCAAACTCAGGATGAAATTAATTTAACTAAAGAGTTTTGCAAAAAATATAATGTAAACCAAGAAATTATTGAATTTAATCCGCTAGAAAATGATTCGATAGTTAATAATACCCCTGAAAGATGCTATCAATGTAAAAAAATAATGTTTTCAATTATTCGCAATAAATTTCCGAGAAAAATTATAATAGATGGTACAAATTTCGATGATTTACAGACATTTCGTCCAGGTTTGAGAGCACTAAGAGAATTGGAAATTATTTCTCCGTTTGCAAAATATAAAATAACAAAGAAAGAAATAAAAGAATATGCTAAGCAATATAATTTACCAAATGCTGATAGACCCTCTACACCTTGCCTTGCAACAAGATTTCCCTATAATACAATGCTTAGTAATGAGAATTTAAAAATAGTAGAAGCCGGAGAATTAATCTTAAAAAAAGCAGGGTTTAATGATATTCGTTTGCGTTTGCATAATGATATTGCCAGAATAGAGATTCCCCAAACAGAATTTAAAAATTTTATAGAAAACAGAAATTTAATATCTGGACTTAAGAATTTGGGAATAAAGTACTTAACACTAGACTTAGAAGGTTTAAGACAAGGAAGTATGGATTTAAACCCACACAAAAGCAAGGACTAGGGAGTCCTTGCTTTTCACAGGGTAAATATATCCCCTCAAAATTATAACAGATTCAATGCAATACTTGGGGTTTGGTTTGCAGTTGCAAGTAATGTAGCAGAAGCCTGTTGTAAAATCTGTGCTTTTATGTAGTTCGAAGATTCTTCCGCAACATCTGCATCTCTCAAGGTTGACAGAGATGATGTAATGTTTTCAGACTGAACACCAATTGATTCAATTGCAGATTCAATACGGTTTTGAGCAGAACCTAATGTAGTAGTACGTGCTGAAATTTCGTTAATTACTTTGTCGATTTCATCAAGCATTGCTGATTGCCCGCCTGTAATATTAGTTCCGTCATAACCTGAACATGCTTTTGCGATACCTTCAAGCGAGTTATCACCGCCGGGAACTGTTGCATAATTCTGGAATAATGACTCTACATCACCTTCTTTAAATAAAGATTCATCTAATTCAATTTGGCTGGAAGCATCACTATATAAACCTACTTGAAGTGCAATTGTACCCATTGAGCCGTCCATCATATTCAAACCGTTAAATTCACAGTTTGCAGCAATACGGTCAATTTCTTCAAGTCTTGCTGTGATTTCTGATTGAATAGCTTTTAATGAGTCCGAACCGTAAGTTCCGTTTGCGGCCTGCTCAGTCAAGTCTCTTACACGTTGCAAGTGAGAAGATACAAGAGCATAAGTGTCTTCTAATGTAGTCAACATATCAGCACCTGTTGCTGCGTTGTCTGCTGCTACATCAAGAGAACCCAATTGAGTTTCCCAGTTTGTTGCAATTGAATAACCTGCTGCGTTGTCTGCTGCGTGGTTAATCTTGTAACCAGTGGTCATTCTTTCGATTGCGTCGTTCAAAGAGCTTGTTGCCTTTGTCAAGTTTGACTGAACGATGAGGGATGAAATGTTTGTGTTGATTGTTAGTGCCATTTTTTTACTCCTTTCTGGCGATCACATCCTACGAATGCGTCCTTGCATTTGTCCTATACTTTTTTAATTCCACACTTTCAAAATTAATAACACTTTTTTTGAAAATTGTTACAAATCTTTACAATATGGGCCTGAAAATATTGTTAGTGCTATAATCTTTTATTAGACACAGGAGTTAGTATGGGAAAGATAGTTATAGACCAAAATCGTTGCAAGTCGTGTTATATATGTACGACAACCTGTCCTAAGGGACTAATAAAGAAAAGTGACAAGACTAACAGACTCGGAGATTATATGGTTGAGTTTGTTGATGAGAAAAATGAGTGCATCGGATGCGCCATGTGCGCCAAAAGATGCCCGGATATGGCAATTACGGAAGTATGGAGATAAGGTAAAGTGAATAAGAGATAAGTTAATAAGTAAATAAGTCTGTTTAAATACTTATTAACTTATTAACCAATTTACTTATTAACTAACCAAACCACTGGAGATAAAATGACAAACAGAGA
>CALUSJ010000012.1 GCA_944323405.1 Candidatus Gastranaerophilales bacterium | reverse complement strand
ATTAATATAGTGCTAAAAGTAAGCAATAATAAGAAAAAGTGGTCTTAAAACTTCTTAACATTTCCTACTTACTCGGGATAGTAATACAGAACTCGCTGCCCTTATTTAGTTTTGTTTTTACATCTATCTTTCCTTGATGCTTCTCTACTATCTTCTGCGCTATAGCCAGCCCTAAACCAGTACCTACGCCCGAACTCTTTGTCGTATATCCAGCAAAAAATATTTTTTCCGGCTCCTTTATACCACAACCGTTATCTTTTATTTTTACTATTAAATTATTGTTTTTGTATTTCGTGTCAATAAATATTTTACCCTCTCCTTTTATGGCATGCGCTGCATTAACAAGAATATTCATAAATACCTGATTAAGCATGTTCGGATAACATTTTACTGGCGGAAGTTTGCCATAATTTTTTATTATTTCTATCCGATTTTTTGTCTCATGTCTAATTAAATCAAGGGTTATATCTATTTCTTTATTTATATCCGCTTCCTGAAGCTCTGCTTCATCTAACCTTACAAATTTTCTTAATGAAACTACAAGTCTGTTAATCCTTGAAATTGCTTCGGTGTCTATATCGTTTACTTCTCTTAGTAAATCTGTAGTCTCACCTTCTGGCATTAGTGAAATAAGCTTTTTTACTATTTCATTATTTGATTTTATTGATGCTACAGGAGTATTAATCTCGTGTGCAACACCGGCAACAAGCTGACCCAAAGATGCCATCTTTTCAGAGTTTATAAGCTTTAGCTGTGTATCTTTTAATTCTTCTAATGCATTAGTTAAATCTTTTACCATCTGGGCATTCTTCTTGTACAAATCAGCCTGCACAATAGCGTTTCCTAACTGAGAGGACACGCCTTCCAAAACCTCCAATGTGTCATCAAGTTTTGTTTTCTGTTTTGTTGAAAGCACTATAATGCCCAAAAGCCGATTTAAATGATAAACGGGAAGTATAATGCGCTGCACTATTTCACGAAACGGTTTTGCCTCTTTATATTCTTTTATACAAGTAAGACAAGTAGTTTTTCCCGCCTCTATCATTGTATTAATATCAGTATCAAATGAAATTTCTTTATTCGCTTCACATTTACCAAATGTTTCCTGTATTAAAAACCTATTATTCTGAATACTAGATGCATAATACGCACGAAATGCACCAAAAATCTGGGCAATTTCTGACAATGCAGACTTTAGAATTACTGATTTATCAATAGATTCTCTAATAATATTTGAAATATTATTGAGAAGAAGAAGCTTCATAGCTTGTGACTGCGCCTGAAGTTTTACCTTCGCAAGATTCTTATTTTCATCCTCCAAAAGACTAATCTTCTTTTGATAACTTTGATTCCTTAACATTGAATTTTCAAGATTAATCTTTGCTGTAACATCAGTAAAAAATATTATTGTATATTTATTTTTTTTCACTGCGTTCAAGTCATAAAAAAAATATTCATTATTTGCATTTTGATAACTGACATGAGCTGAAAAATCTTCTTTTGACAAAACAGCTTGCGTTATCGGAGAATGTACACTTACATCATTACTTACTAAAGCGCAAACATTGTAATTTAACTTATGCGAAAACTTCTTGATATTTTCAAAATCCGCAAATATGCGCCTAAAAACATAATTGCGAAACACCGTTTCAGAATTATCATTTAAAACGATTACTGCACTGTTGAATTTATTAAATAAATCAAACTTCCCCATAGCAATATTATATAATCAATTTTGTAAAAACTCAAAAAAACATTCTTCTCTAAACTTGGATTCAAGAAGTCAAGCATTTTTATTTGCTAACAGAATCGGAATGTTTAAAAAAGGTTTCGCTAACCCCCGTAAAAATCCCAGCTCCTAAACCCAAAATACCATTAATCGCCAAAGAATTCTTTGTTGGTGATTTTGAAACTCGAATTTTTCTAGATATCAAATCTAATACAACACCAAACCCAAACCAAGCACCCGCAGTGGAAATGCTGTCTTTTAAAGGCTTATTTATATTTCGAGCTTTAAACGTATTTTTCTTTTGCGCCCCAAAACTTAATCTTACTCCTGGGGATTCAATATTTTGTACTTTCATAATTCTAGTGTAAAAAAATGCCGATGGCCGGGGTCGAACCGGCACGTAGTTGCCTACACCAGATTTTGAGTCTGGCACGTCTACCAATTCCATCACATCGGCATATTAAATTTTCAAAACTTTGACCAATACCAATTTCCAATATTCTAATTGAAACAAAAAAACAACTAAAAAACAAGAGGATAAATTATATTAACTTATTCCCCTGTATAAATCGTTGCCTCTACATTTTTATGAGGCAAAACCATATTTTCCATAGAATAAAAAAGTTCTGCATTAGTATTTGCCTTAACAAATCTTCCGCCTGTAACATCCGCCGTACACTGCAATTGAGCTAAATCATCACTATTTTGTACATTGAACGCTATTACATCAATTTTTATATCCTTTCTTGTCTTTACAAGTTCTATTGAATAATCACATGGACTCTCATCACAGTTTTCTCCACCATCAGTTAATAAAATAATATGTTTTTCCCCCTCCAAACCTTCAAAATCATTCTTTACAGCCTGCTTTAAAGAATATGTTATTGGAGTCATACCTCTTGGTCTTAATTTTGACATGCCAGACATAATAGAACCGGCATTCGCAAACCCAAGAGGAACTATTAACTCAGAACTCCTGCAAGCATTATACGCCAACAAGCTGCAAGTATGACCATATACTCGCATGCCAACTCTTGTATCAGAAGAAATTTCCGGCAAAATCCTATTCATCATATCTCTTACTTGATTTGCTTTTGTCTTATGCTCCAGATATTCTCCCATACTGTTTGAATAATCTATTACAAATAATAACTTATCTCCACTTTTATCATAACTATAACTATCCGGCGTATAAACTTCATACGCAAAGACAGGAATTATTATGAAAATCAACAGATATAAAATTTTTTTCATAATAAAAATTAACCTGCTATGAAAAAAAATAAAACTGTCCAACTTGGTTATATCAAACAACAATATCCAATATTTTGTTCTTGAAAATCAATCAACATAACCTTGTATCTATTACTTATCTTTAATCCTATAATTATCAAATGTTAGTTTTGTAAAATTCAATAAAAACTTGGTTTCTGTATCATTTAAAGCAAAAATACATCTCAATAACTCATCACGCAATACATTTTCTTCGCTTGTATTCAGCTTAATCCCAAATTCTTCAAGCGGAATATCAAGCACCTCTCGAATCTTAAAAAATATTGCAACAGACGGATAATGAATCCCCGTCTCTATTTTGCTTAAATGTTTTTCACTTATTTCAGCTTTCTCTGATAAACAAGCTTGAGTCATACCCCGTTTTTTTCTATAAAATTTGATTTTTTGTCCTATTAATTTCTTGTCATCAAGAAACATTACTAATTACCTTTCGCACTTTTTATATAATAACTTATTACTTTGGTTGATTTAACCTCTATGTAAGCAATTATTTAGAATATAAGGTGTTACATACAGCTACTTTTCAAAATTCATATTTTTTGATATAGTTATCGTATATAATTACTTATATAGAAATTAATGAAATGAGAGGATATATGAAAAAGATTTTTAAATGGTTATTTTCACTTGAAAACGAAAGTACAAATAAAAGATTAACAATTCTAGGGATAAGAATTGTATTTAAAAATGCGAGATATTTTTATAAAAAATCTCATAAAGACAAAACCAGCATAAAAATTACCAAATATATGGACAGCGCTCAAGATGAAATTTATAAAAAATATGGTCATTCCAAATTCTTAATGGAAGAAATACTTAAAAATAAATTTTCCTTACCAAAATATTTATTTATAGATTCTTATCATAACTATTTGAATATATTATTGCAAACAAATGAATGGAGATTTGAAAAAAATTCTCACATAGAATATCCCGATGACATTATGTTTTGTTGGGAAATCCGCCCAAAGCAAGAGAATTATGACATAATAAAATATGCAAAAGAAAACAATAAAAAGTTAATATTTGCCGGTGATTCTTTTTTAAGTTCAGTAATCACACGAGCTTATTATAATGAACGGCCCAAATATCGCAAAAGTATTTCTTTTACATTTGATGATTTAACTTCATATTTTGATGCAACACGTCCAAGCAGATTAGAACAAATGTTGAATGATAAAAAGATAGTCATATCAGAAAAAGAGCGGAAAAGAGCAAGAAAATGTATTGATAAAATTATTAGTAATAAGTTAACAAAATATAACCATCAGCCTATCTTTATACCAGACATTGGCAGAAAAGGGGTAAAGAAGGTCCTTGTTGTTGACCAATCATATGGCGATATGAGTATACTAAAGGGCATGGGAAGTGATAAAACCTTTAAAAACATGCTTGACAGTGCAATAAAAGAAAACCCGGATGCTGATATTATTGTAAAAACTCACCCGGACACAATTGCAGGAGCAGGAGGATATTATACTGGGATAAAACAAAATAAAAATATTTACCCTATAACATTTCCTATAAATCCCATCTCTTTAATACAATATTGTGATAAAGTTTATGTTTGCACAACACAATTTGGTTTTGAGGCATTGATGTGCGGCAAAGAAGTACATACGTTCGGACTGCCATTTTATGCTGGATGGGGTTTAACAATTGATGCGCAAAAATGTAATAGACGAACCAATACAAGAACATTGGAAGAAATTTTTTATATCACATATATTATGTATTCTTTTTATGTAAACCCTGAAAAAAATTGCAGATGCGAAATCGAAGAAGCAATGGATTATCTTCTAAAAATACGAGATGAGTATTTTAATTCAATGAGTGCAAAAACAGAATGAGTTTTAGCAAACCTTACTATAATTTTCATTATAAAAAGTTTCAAACTCATCTTTTAAAATTGCCTGACGAGCTTTTTTAGCATAATCAATTAAAAATTTTATATTGTGAATAGACATTAAAGCCTGCCCTGTGCCTTCCCCGCATTTATAAAGATGCCTCAGATAAGCTCTGGAATGATTTTTACAAGCATAACAATCACAATTTTCATCCAAAGGTCTTGGATCTTCTATATATTGTGCATTCTTAATCTGTCTCTTACCCTCTGAGGTAAAGAAAGAACCGTGTCTTGCATTCCTTGTAGGAAGGACACAATCAAACATATCAACGCCACGCAAAATTCCATCCAATAAATCCTCAGGAGTACCAACCCCCATTAAATAACGAGGTTTATTTTGTGGCAAGAGCGGTGCTGTAAGTTCAACAAAATGGTTCATAGTTTCTTTATCCTCACCGACGCTCAATCCGCCTATAGCGTAACCGGGAGCATC
>CALUSJ010000011.1 GCA_944323405.1 Candidatus Gastranaerophilales bacterium | reverse complement strand
CAGGATTTAACGGCATCAATCGTGTGTTTAGAGCGTGTGCTTACAAGGCTTCCCGGACGGTTAAACCTGTAATTTACAAGTTCTTTATTAAATGCAACTATTTTATTTGCACAAAGAACTAAACTGTGCATAAAAGCAATATCTTCATAAATCGTAAGCGGTGGAAATTCAAGATGATTCTCTTTCAGGAACGATTTTTTGATTAATTTATTCCACACAACAGGGATTAACAGGCAAAATATCTCATCCTTGAAATCTTGCCTGTTAAAGACCTGCTCCCTTGGAACTTTATCAATATTAATAGGGAAATTCGGACTTCCTGTCTCTGTTATATTTCCCTTATCATCAACTTTTCTTGATGAACAAACAGTTAAATCCGCATCAAATTTCTCTGCGTAATTGTACATTTCCTCGAGCAAATCCGGCTCAAAATAATCATCCGCATCAAGAAATTGGATGTATTTACCCTCCGCAAGTCTTATTCCGTTATTCCTTGCACTCCCTGCACCAGAATGCCTTTGCTGAAGAATCACAAATCTGTCATCTTTCCTTTTATATTCCTGCAAAATTTCTAAAGACTTATCCGTCGAGCCGTCATCCACACAAATTATCTCAAAATCCTGGAAAGTTTGAGCAAGAATACTATCCAAACACTCTCTTAAATATTTCTCTACATTGTAAACGGGAATAACAATACTTAGTTTTACATCCACGGCTAATTCCTTATTGCAAACATATTTAGTAAAGATTCTACCATATTAAAAGCAGAAATACAATATTTAATATGGATATTTTGCATTAAAAATGTTTTAGATGCGGTTTATAAGTTTTACTTCTCCGTTTATCCTTATATGGAGGTACTTATGGACTTGAAAAGAGATTTCGGATTAAGGTTAAAAGAATTA
The DNA here is from genome assembly GCA_944323405.1 of Candidatus Gastranaerophilales bacterium. Taxonomy (GTDB): domain Bacteria; phylum Cyanobacteriota; class Vampirovibrionia; order Gastranaerophilales; family Gastranaerophilaceae; genus CAG-196. Next base: position 5,893 of record CALUSJ010000011.1, on the reverse strand, counting down.
AGAAATAAAAAAGGTATAACCCAATATCAACTTGCAGAAATGGTAGACATCGACCCTAAACATATGAGCCATATTGAAACAGGCAGGAGTTTTCCCAAAGCGGATTTAATTGAAAAATTCGCTAATGCATTGAAAATTGATTACACAAAACTATTCAAGACAGAACACTTGCAGCCTAAAGGAACATTAATTAAGCAGATTAATGCATTACTTTTAAAAGCAAGTGATGAAGAATTGAAAAATATTTATAAAATAATTAGCAGTTTACTGGATTAACCTTAAACTCAAATCGGAATTGGATTTAAGAAACTTTGAAAGAAAACCTTTTTCATTAGGAAGAGTCGTTAATTGGTTGGGCTCACTGTTTTCATTTGCTTTTAAATTAATATCTTTTCTATCAATAATTATGCAATTAAACTGTAAGTTATACTAAAACTTAATGAAAAAATGGGCGTTAGAAGACTCGAACTTCTGACCCTCTGAATGTCGTTCAGATGCGCTACCAACTGCGCCAAACGCCCATATTAAACTTTCATAATTAGCGCTAAGCAGTTGTGTAGCGCTGAACACTTCCGTGTTCGCTACCTCTCGCAAAACGTGACATTGAGTCACCTTTTGCTCGGCAGAGTCAACTGCGCCAAACGCCCATATTAAACTTTCATAATTAGCGCTCAGCAGTTGTGTAGCGCTGAACACTTCCGTGTTCGCTACCTCTCGCAAAACGTGACATTGTTTCACCTTTTGCTTGTGAAAGTCAACTGCGCCAAAACGCCTTTGTATGTTCATTATCACATAAAAAACATTATAGTCAATAAAAAAGCCTTGATATATTGGTTTTATATCAAGGCTTTTTATTATTTTTTATTATAAAGAATTTCTATAAATTTCTTCTACAGCTTCTTTTGTTGCCTTTGTTGGAGCAATTGCAAGAAGTCCATCCAGAGATGGGGTTGTAAATGCAAGGTTTACAAGGTTCGGAATGTCAGCTTCAGTAAATCCTTCATCTTTTAGTTTTTCAGAAACTCCGACGGATTTCAGCCACTCATATACACCCCTAGAAGCCTCTTCTGCTGAATGTACTTTTCCTGTAATCGGTTCCAAGATATAATCCAATGTTTCAGATTTTTCGGTATATATATTCTTAACTAAAGCCGGCAGAAGCATTGCAAGTCCTAAGCCGTGAGCAAGTTCAGGTTTTACAGCGCTCAATGGATGTTCTAATGCGTGTGTGTAATGTAATAATCCATTATCGAAGCATACGCCTCCAAGCATTGCTGCATAAGCTAAATAATATCTTGCTTCTAAATCTTCAGCGTTTTCTATTGCTCTGGGTAAATAATTGGCAACAAGAGTTATAACTTCTCTTGCTAAAGTTATTGCATATGGCGAAGTCACTGTTGATGTCGCAGCTTCTACTACGTGGTTAACTGCATCAATTGAGACATAACGTGTTTGTTTCGGTGATAATTTTACCATCAATGCAGGATCATCAATTGCATACATTGGATAAATACAATCATAAGCAATTGCAGGTTTATATTCTTTTTCTGGTATTGTAACAACCGCAAATCTGTTTGTTTCGGTTCCTGTACCGTGTGTTAAGTTAATTGCTACTATAGGAGCAGCTTCTTCTGGTGAAAATGTAAATTCATATATATCATTTGCCGTTTTATCAGGATATTTTAGAAGAATTGCAACAGATTTTCCGGCATCCGTAGGTGAACCTCCGCCAATTGCGATAACAGCTTTTGCTCCAAAATCTTTTGCTATCTTTGCTGCTTCGTTAACAGCGGTGGTTGTTGGGTTTGGAGTAACTCCATCATAATTAACATATTCTATAGAATTTGCTTTAAGTGCTTTTTCTACTATATCCCAAGCACCTGTTGCTTTATATGCATTTCGTCCGCTCATAACTATAACCCTGTCCAGGCCCTTTGCTTTGAAATCTTGAGCAATATCATTAATCTTATTTATTGCTCCACAACCAAAAAATACGGAAGTTCTTGTTCTGATTTCACGAACTTTATGGATATCAATATCTTTTTCCCACATAAGCTTTCTCCTTTCTTAAACACTACATCACAATTATAACCTGTGAAGTCGAAATGTAAAGTTTTATAAAGATTCGTAACAATATTGAATATATGAAAAAACAATAATATTGATAAAGTTCTAAGAGGGTTCCAAGATTGGTTTTATAAAGCATAAATACAAGTCTGGTAAAGGTTTTCGTATAAACGGGCATAGTGTATTTAGCATAATTTGTTTGATTTTTTGCGTCGTTTTCAACTTTAAAACAGGTAGAAATAACTCATATTGTAAATTTTAGAAAATTTATAATCCTAACCCCTTGCAAAATTTTAAACAAAGTGTATAATGAGATTTGTAATACGTGTGGAGAGTAGATACTAGGCACACGAGAGAGTTAGAGTGTATAGGAGATTTATCATGAACAAAGAAGAATTGGTCAAAGAAATTTCAAAGAAGACAAAACTTTCACAAAAAACGTCTTCTGATGTACTTGCTGCTACATTAGAAATTATTCAAAAAACAGTAGCTAAAGGTAAAAAAGTAACTTTGGTCGGTTTTGGTACTTGGGAAGCTCGTAAAAGAGCTGCAAGAAAAGGTAGAAATCCACAAACTGGAAAAGAAATCAAAATTGCAGCTAAGACTGTACCGGCATTTTCTGCTGGAAAAAGCTTCAAAGAACTTGTTAAATAGTTTGAATTGAAACAGGTTAGAAAAGGATGGCTTTTGGGTCATCCTTTTTTTTATTGTTGAGTTTTGGTTTATAGAATGTGTCGTAAGTTTTCAACCATTCTATCAGCAGTTTGCAACCGCTGAGAAGCATCTCCTATAGACAATGTTTTAACATCGTGCTCAAATCCTTCTGGTAGGATTTTACAGTTATTTAATGCAAAAGAAACAAGTTTTTTCTCTCCAGGATTCAGCAGGCGATTTTTTGCAAATATTGTATCAAAATAACTAGCAAGAAAAGCTGCACTACGGTGATTTATACTTACGAAATCGTTTCTTTCGACTGCTGATGCTATCTGATCTAGATAAGAAAACATCGCATCTTTTAAATAGGCAAAATTCTTTTTTATAATATTTTCTGCCAATTTTTCAGGATAAGGAGTATTTATTTTTTTCTTGATACTCTCTAACCAGCCAGTTTTGTCGTATAAAACTTTTGTATTTTTAATATTATCTATGAAGCAGGTTGTATAACCCAGTGAAGCATTGCACTCTTCCCAAACCCATTTTATATTGCCTTCTATAAAATCAGGGTGCCGGTACATTATATCAATAGGTTTACCCGTTTCTTTAAGTGTAAATGTATCTCCTGTTTCAAAATAATGATTATCAATTTCCATTCTGCCGGCATGCTTTTGGATTATTTGCTGTCTTGTGTTTGCCGGCGGTTCTGTTTTTCCGTATATATAAATATCGTAGTCTGATTTATTGTCATCGGCTTTTGTCATTGAGGAGCCGGATATTCCGATAGCATCAATCTCGTCAAGAGTTTTAAACTCTCTGACTATTTTTGATAATATTGTTTGATTTTGGTTTATTTGCATTCAAGAATCCTTTTATTTCAACTAGTTTAAAAACCCTTCATAAACATAGCCAAATGTTGAATTGCCTTCGTCTCTGAGCATACGGACGCCGCAATAACAGTTTGTATTATCCTTCAGAGTTTGGTAATCTTTTGGTAATTTTTCCAATTTCTTTTTTAAAATTTCAGGCCAGGTTTGTTTGTTTATACATTCTTCAGAGATACTCATTTCATCCGCATATTTTTTTGATTTGTTATAGGGATCTCTAAAAGCAGCACTCAAAATACCGAGAAATTTATTTTCATATTTAATAATCTCAGAATGAATAAATATATCTGTGTCTTTGGCAAGAGATTTTAATAAAGAATTGTTTTCTACAACTTTTTTTACATTTTCATCAAAAAACTTCGCCTGTACTGTTTTGTAACAACAATGCAAATTTTCTTTGCTTATTTCCGTTATGGGTCTGCTTGTATACTTAAATCCTCGGAAAATAGGCTCTTGAATAGTATTAATACGCATACGACACACCTCCATAAATTCTCATTGGATTTTTTACACATATTCTAGCATGTTATCTAGATAATTTAAAGCCATGCATATTTTACCAATATTTTGCTGTTGCGGTTGTTAAATATTGTAGGATAGAATCGGCTTTTATTATAAATTTTATATCTAACCAAATTGTGGTATAATACAAAAAGTATGGGAGTATTATATGCCAAAAACTTTGATTCTTATTGATGGACACGCACTTGCTTACAGGCAATATTTTGCGCTAGAAAGAACTGGAATGAAAAATTCTGACAACCAGCCTACCTGGGCAGTGTATGGTTTTTTTAAGGCTGTTTTTGACTTGCTCTCCAAAATTCATCCTGACTATATTGCAGTAGCTTTCGATGTCGGAAGAAGGACTTTCAGGACTGAAAAGTTTGAAGAATATAAGGCGAACCGTGAAGCTATGCCTGATACTTTAAGAAGCCAAATCGGAGTAATCTGTGACGGACTCAAGGCTTTTGATATTCCGATTATTACTAAAGAAGGGTTTGAGGCGGATGATATTATTGGTACAATTTCTAAGCGGGCTTCTGAAAAAGGACATCATACTTTAATTCTAACAGGTGATCAGGATAGTTTTCAGCTCGTTGACAGAGAAGGAACTGTTAAGGTTCTAATTCCGTCTAAGGGGGAACTTGTAGAATACGATTGGAACAAGGTCTTTGAAAAACTCGGGGTTTATCCTGACCAGGTAACGGATTATAAGGGATTAAGAGGCGATACTTCTGACAATATTCCAGGTATTAAAGGTATTGGAGAAAAAACTGCGCAAAAACTGCTGAACAGATATCCGCATCTTGAGGAAGTTCTTGCAGATTGTGAAAACATTCCCGAAAAAGCGGTTAAGCAAAAGATTTGTGACGGGCGGGAAATGGCAGTTTTATCAAAGGATTTAGCAACGATTATAAGAAATGTTGAATTAGATTTTAATATTGATACAGCCTCTGTTACTTTACCTAAGCTAGATAATGTATCTGCATTTTTAAGAAAGATGCAGTTTTACACATTTATTAAAAATATAGATAAAATTCTTTCTTCATTTAATGCTGAAGCTAAAAGTGCAGGAGAAAACCTCAGCCTTTTTTCACTGCCTCAAGAGGGTGCAATTCAACAGAATTTGTTTTCTCAAGCTATTAAAGAAACCGTTAAGGATGAGAAAATTGAATATACTATAGTTGATGAAAATAACAAAAACGATATAATTGCAAAAATTAAAAATAGAATAGCTATAAAATGGTACTCAAAAGAGGGAGTAATAACGGGCTGTTCAATTTCAACAGGAGAAAACAGTTACTATTTTTCAGAAAAATTTACCTCAGAACTTAAGAATATTATTGAAAATCCTGAAATAAAAAAGATAGGGTATGACGCAAAATCAGATTATCATTTGCTTTTGAATAACGGATTTTCGCCTAAAGGCTTAGAGTACGACGTTTTGCTCGCAAGTTATGTTAAAGACCCGAATAGAAAGCATACTTTAGAAGCTCAAGCCCTAGATTTTATTAATCATATTATGACAGCAGCTGACGGAAGCGAAAAATTTGCTTGTGATGAGGCGTATACTATCTATAAATTGTATGAATACTGGCAGACTCATCTGGATGATAAAGAGCAGAAACTTGTTAATGATATTGAAATTCCTTTAACTATTGTACTTGCTAAAATGGAGCATACAGGAGTTGCAATTGATTGTGATTATTTAAAAGAATTGTCGGATTATATGACAGAAAAGCTTGCAGAGCTTGAGGATTTAATCTATCAGCTTGCAGGTGAAC
>CALUSJ010000010.1 GCA_944323405.1 Candidatus Gastranaerophilales bacterium | reverse complement strand
TCGAGTATCGGGTATTTCTTTTTTGCGTAATACTTTCTAATATATCAACCGTAAGCATTCTTGTGTCATTAGAGAGATTACTTGCAAAATAAGAGTTTTCAACCATATTAAGCGCACATCTTGCGTCACCTCTTGCATTGTTTACAATAAATTTTGTAACCTCATCATCATACTGTATAGGCTGATAGTGTTTTTCAAGGTATTCAAATCCCTTATTAATAATCTTTGCCATACTAATATCATTAATAGGATTAAGCCTTATTACCTGCACTCTTGAAATAAGAGCCGGAACAACCTGAAATGAAGGGTTTTCTGTAGTAGAACCGATTAAAAATATCGTACCATTTTCAACATGCGGTAAAAGTGCATCCTGCTGGGTTTTTGAATAACGGTGGATTTCATCAATAAAAAGAATTGTTTTTTGCCCTGCTCTTAAAGCTTCACGTGCTTTTTCAACTGTTTCTTTAATTTCTTTTACACCTGAAGTCACGGCAGAGAGCTCTATAAACTGCGCATTAACTTTTGCTGCAATAAGTCTTGCAAGTGTTGTTTTTCCGCACCCCGGAGTTCCCCATAAAATAAGCGAAAAAAGCCTTTGAGTTTTCAGAAGATTTAAAAGCGGCGAATTTGGCGCAACTACGTTTGACTCGCCTAAAAACTCATCCAGAGTCTTTGGCCTCATTAACTCCGCAAGCGGCGTTTGACGATTAAGTTCTTCCAGTTGACTAAACAAATCCATAACAGTATGTTAGCACAAATTATTATGTTATAATAGAAATTTAATGAAAGGAGTTTTATATGGAATTAAAAGGCACAAAAACGGAAAAGAATTTAATGGAAGCTTTTTCTGGAGAATCTCAAGCAAGAAACAAGTACACTTATTACGCTTCAAAAGCTAAAAAAGACGGTTATGTTCAGATTGCCAAACTGTTTGAAGAAACAGCAAATAATGAGAAAGAACACGCTAAAATCTGGTTTAAGCTTCTTCATGGAGGTTCTGTCGCATCTACTATAGAAAATCTTGAAGATGCTGCCGCTGGTGAAAATTATGAATGGACGGATATGTATGCTAGATTTGCTAAAGAAGCAAGAGAAGAAGGGTTTGAAGAGATTGCGCTTCTTTTTGAAAATGTAGCTAAAATTGAGAAAGACCATGAAGAAAGATATAGAAAACTTTTAGAAAATATTAAGAAAGAAGAAGTTTTCAAAAAAACAGAACCTGTAGTCTGGGAGTGTGCAAACTGCGGTTTTTCATATACAGGAACTTCCGCTGTTGAATTGTGTCCTGTATGCAAGCATCCAAAAAGCTATTTTATGGTCAAAGCAAAGAATTATTAATAAACTGAATTACAGAAAAATCAAAACAAAAGTGCGGCTTGACAAGTTCTGCCGCACTTTTTGCTATACATTAATCTGTTCATACTAAAGCTTTACTCCTTCTAATTCAAGCAACTTAGCTTTAACCTCCACCCCTCCTGCATATCCGACTAATCTGCGGTTTGTTCCTACCACACGATGACAGGGAATTATAATTGATATCGGATTATGCCCGACAGCACCACCTACAGCTTGCGCTGACATTCTCGGTTTATTTAATGCGAGAGCTGTTTTTTCTGCTAATTGTTTATAAGTTATAGTTTCACCATATGGAATTTGACAGAGTAAATTCCAGACTGTTTGACGGAAAAAATTCCCTCTAGGCGATATTTTCAATTCTTTTATATTCGGCCTTTTACCTGCAAAATATTCATCCAGCCAGCATATAGTTTGTTCAAATATTTCAAGATTGAAATTGGTTCCACTGCTCTTAATCAAATCATCTGCAAAATATCTTTGTCCCTGCAAATATAAACCGATAAGCCCGTTTCTATTTGCAACAAGAATATATTTACCAAACTGAGAATTGTATTCTGTTTTAAAACTCTCAAACTCAGAATAAATCATTATTGAACAACTTCCCATTTTTTAGGATCAAATTTCAAATCATTAACCCGCATATTAAGAGTTTTCAAATACGGCTCAAATTTTTTAAGAAGAATTATTTTGTACAAAGAAAGTTCTTGAGCAACAATATGGTTTTCACAAGCAACAACCATGACCCCGCCTGGCAGCATCGAATAAGGCTTGGAGCGCTTTTTAAATTTCTCAGGAAGAATTTTATCCCAAAAACTGTACAAATTGGTTCTTGTTACTGCTTTTTTAAACTGCGGCGAATCCATCATTGATTTAATAATGGAATCAACCCCTTCAAAATCTGTATACAAAACTTTTTTCATCTTTATAATGTTACCATACAAATCACTAAAAATAAAAACAAACTTCCAGATATCTCTTATTCTTCAAATTTCATAAAATCGTCAGGCAACTCTTTATCCAATAACTGGCCAAATTCTTGATATGATAGCCCTAAAGCATTAATAATTTTAAATAAACTCGTCACGTACGGTTTATTTTTACCATTTTCTATCATGTATAAAGTCGTTTTTGAAATATCATTCTCATAACAAAAAATCGTAAATTTTAATTTTTTACGTTTTCGTTCCTTCTTTATTACACGCCCAATTGCCTTTAGTATTATTTCTTCGTCTTGCATTAATCTAATAATAGTGCTATTATTAATACAAATGTTTCGGAAGTGCGAAATAAATAGGAGCATTATTTTTGAAAGAATTATTAGAACAGAAATACCAATTAGAATACGTAATAAATTTACAAGGAGAAGTTGTTAAATTTATTTGTTCATTGAAAATTACATAACCATTTATGATTCTTATTCTTCAAAATTCATAAAACCATCCGGCAACTCTTTATCCAGCAACCGGCCGAATTCTTCAAAACTTAAACCCAGAGCCTTTACGACTTTAGCAACATTAAAAAAAGAGGCTTGTGTTTTTGCCTGCAAAATATAATCGTAAGTCGACATTGGAATATCGTTTTCATAACAAAAATCCGTATAGTTTAACTCATTCTCTAAACGAGCTTTTTTTATAACAGAAGCAATACTTTTATATAATATTTTCGCACTCTCTTGCATAAAATTAATAATAGATATAAAATTAAAACAACATCCCCAATATCTTGGGGAATAAAAAGGAGCATTATTTTTGAAAGAATTATTAGAACAGAAATACCAATTACAAGAATTGATAATTGAAAATACTGAAATGCTTAATATTCTAAAGGGATTTTCACAAGGCGAAACAAATAAATCCAAAGAACTCTCTTCTATAATTTCAGAATTAGAATACATAATAAATTTACAAAGAGAAATTGTTAAATTTATTTGTTCAAGTGAAATTGAATCTTGAAAACTGAATATAGCTTATCAACAGGATTATTCTTCTGCTGAATATTGTAATCTTGAAGAAGAAACCAATTTGATGTATTATAAGCCTATGAGAAAACAGGTTATTGCATATTTGCACACCCATTGGGACAGAGAGTGGTATAGAGAGTATGAAATATTTAGAATGCGTCTTTTGAGAGTATTTGATAATGTATTGGACATGCTCTCGAAAAACAAGATTCCCTGTTTTTATTTTGACGGGCAAGTAAGCGCATTAGAAGACTATTTAGAAATGCGGCCTGAAAAAGAAGAACTGATTTATGGGCTTATAAGGCACAAAAAACTTTTTATCGGCCCGTTTTATTGCTTGGTGGATGAATTCTTAACAGACAGAACCTGTTTTTCCAAAAACCTTGAGATTGGTCTCAAGAAAGCTGAAAAGTTTGGATGTAAAGATTTTATAGGGTACTTAGCTGATACTTTCGGGCATAGCCAAAATGTTGTTGATATCTTAAGAGATTTTGGAATAGATAAATGTATGGTCTGGAGAGGGTGCGGAGACTTTCCCTCTGAATTTTCCTGGTGCGGAATGGACACTGTTAATCTTGTTAGAGGATACTTTCAAGATACATTTTCTATTAATTTGCCAATCGAAAAAAAAGCTGAAATACTAAAGAAAAACCTTGATTTAATTGCAGAAAAATCAAAAAATTGCATCCTGCTTCCGATAGGTGCAGATCACTTGGGAGTTGAGAGCGATATTGATGTTCAGATTGAAACGGTAAATGAACTTCTAAAAGACGATTACCATATAAAGCTCGGTTCACCTTTTGAATATTTCAAGCGTGTTGAGAATAATTTTAAAGATTTTATATGGGATGATGAACTAAGAGATAATTCAAAAACATTTGTTTTACAGGGATGTTACTCTTCAAGGCTTGATTTAAAGCGTGAAAACGTGGAATGTACTTATCTTCTTGACCTTGCTTCACGTTTTGTAAAACAACAAAAAGAACCCAAATATAGAAATTTAATTGAATATGCTTATGGAATGCTAATAAAAAACCAAGCCCACGACAGTATTTGCGGATGCTCTACAGACGATGTTCATAGAGAAAACCTTATTAGGTATAAAAAAATTAAGCAGATAGCAAATACCATAATTGATGAATTAAAGTTCAAAAACCATTTTGAAGAGAAGAAGCTCATAAACCTTTCAGGCAGGCTTTTTTCAGGAATCGTTGAATTTGAAACATCTGCAAAACTTGAAGGTTATGATAGGATTGATTGCCATAAGGGGTTTGATAAATATCTGCTTACAGATACCCAAAGAATTCCTGTGACAGAAGATTATACGAATATTTATACATATTTGGCGGAAATAAAAGATTTAGAGCCCGGAGAAGTTGAGTATTTAATGCCGGTCGTAAATGATACCGATTTAAAAATTACAGAGAATTCTATTGAGAATTCGCACATTTGCTTGAAAATTATAGATGGAAATATGATAATCAACGGTATTCGGATGGCACTTGTAGATTTTGCAGATTTCGGTGACAGCTACAATTCAGGCCCAAAAGCCGATGATTACGGTACGGAACTAAAGGTTTTAAGATCACGGATTTTATTGAAAACTCCTTCAAGAGTTTCTCTGAAGATTGATTTTGAAGGCGCTTGGGATGTTATTCCTCTTATGGTTTCTTTGGATAAACACTCACCTTATATTCAATTCAAATTTGATTGGATTAATACTCAAAAAAATCACCTTCTTGCTTCTGTTTTTGAGCTTGAGCGGCCGATTAGAGAAGTCTTTTCTGAGGATATGAATATTCTAATAAAAAGGAATTTTGACCCGGATTATGATATAAGAAAAAATTTACCTAAAACGAGAGGGCTGGAAGCTAAAACAAATACAGCTCCTATGCAGAGGGGGTTATTGATAGATGAAGATAACGGCAATAATATAGGACTTGTTACAAAAGGTTTAACCCAATATGAAGTTTTCAAGAATAAACTTTATATCCCGATATTGCGTTCAACCGGGGTAATTTCCAATCCTGAAAATCCTGCACGTTCAACACCAGCCGGCCCGCCGATTGAAGTCGAAACCTTACAACAAATCGGTAGAAACCTGGCTGAATTCTATGTATTCTTCGGCAACCAGAATGCGTTTGAGGATGTTTTAAATCAAGTATATAACTACATAATTATTTAATTAAATCCAGCTCATTAAAATCCATACCGCTGCGTTTAAGAGAATCCACTACTGCCGGAGCATACGATTTAAAAACCGAATTATAATTTTTAAGCGCTTCTTCAACGATTTTTTCATTTTGTTTTGCACTTAGTGTAATTGAACCATTTTTTAACTCTTCTATAACTTTGGGGATATTGGTATATGTTGCCTTGCCATATATTTCTTTGGCAACAGCTTTTACATATTTCATTTCGAAACAAATTAATCCGACTTTTATCCCCAGCTCATCATCTTGTGCACAAGCATCTCTTAAAGCTTTAGAAGAAGAAAACCTAAGTTTAAGATTCCCATTAGCATCTTTTACAAAATTACCACTGTCATCTTTTTGATACAAAATATCGTTAAGCAGTTCTTCATTCATTTTTTTATAAACACTGTTCCAGCTTCCTTTTTCTTTTGGGAAAAAATCTTGTATAGTGATTTTTGTAATCTGCATAGGCCCGGCCCCAGTAGAAGCATTGATATTTTTAGAAAACTTACCATTTGTCTCCTGACCTATAATCCCGACAAGCAGTTCTTTAGGAACATTGTATTTCTGAGCAGCTGAATCGATTTTTTCAGCCCAATACTCAATATCAACATTATCAGCCTTAACCCCATGCTTCTGAGCCTCTTCTGATATCATATCAGCAGAACTCATAATACGTTTCGCAGGAGCCGGCTTAGTGTATTTTTTGACCGGCTCAAACATTTTTTGCTTAAAATTCTCGATTGCATCCTGCTTTGCAACACTAAACTCTTCTTTAATTTCACGCTCTATTTCAAGCATTTTTGCATATTTGTTATTAAAAATACTTACTTCATCATACTTTTCAGCTTTTTCAAGCTTTCCATTTTTATCTTTATCACATAATTGTGCAATTAAAGCTTTTAAACCTTTCCAGGAAGTATAATTAATATAGTCCGACATTCTAAAATCTTGTCCTTTCACAATGTATTAACGGCAAAAAATTTTAAAACTTTAGCTATTGTAACAAAAATTTACAAAGTTTAATCTATGCGTGAAGGGTGAGGGGGAGAATAAGTGAATAGGTGAAGCGTGAAGGGTGAGGAGTGAAGAGAGCATTTTGGGGTTTAGAAGTTGAGGGTGACTAGTGACTAGTGACTAGTGAATAGTGAATAGTGAATAGGTGAATAAGTTAATAAGCAAACAAGGTTCAAAATAAGAATATTCTTTAACTTCTTCTAAACTTCTAAACCCCTAAACCCTGCTATGGCTGTAGGCCTGGCACTGCCTGACTTCCTGTCATTGCGAGGACGATTAGTCCGAAGCAATCCAGCCGATTATTAACTATTACATTTTAATCTAAAATACAAAAATGTTAGAGTTTAGGGTGACTAGTGAATAGTGAGTAGTGAATAAGTTAATAAGCAAACAAGGTTCAAAATAAGAATATTCTTTAACTTCTCCTAAACTCCTAAACCTCTAAACTACTCAACCCTGCTAAGGCTGTAGCTCAAGCATTCCCTGACATTCTGTCATTGCGAGGACGATTAGGACGAAGCAATCCAGCCTTCTATTAACTTTAATATTTTAGTCTTATTTATGAATAACAAACAATATATGTATATATTCTCGAATAGAATAATCCCGATGGACAGGATTTGTATTTCTGTATTTTAGATTAAAATGTAATAGTTAATAATCAGCTGGATTGCTTCGGACTAACCGTCCTCGCAATGACACTACACGGCTTGACCTGCCGACTCTGTGAGCGTGAAGCAAATCCAAGACAGGGCTGGGGTGGGTGGATGTCTCCTTGGGGCTAAAGTCTTGGATACTTCAATAAAACAATGTTCAAAATAAAAAAATTCTTTAACTTCTTCTAAACTCCTAAACTTCTCAACCCCTAAACCTTGTTATGGCTGTAGGTCAGCCACTGCCTGACTTCCTGTCATTGCGAGGACGATTAGTCCGAAGCAATCCAGCTGATTATTAACTATTACATTTTGATATTATTTATTCATGAATAACAGACCCCTGTCATTGCCTGATCTACTAACTAATTACCCTTCACGCTTCACCTATTCCCCATTCCCCCTAAACTTTAATATTTTGATATTATTCATTTATGAATAACAGGCAACATTATGCACATACTCTATTTAATAAAAAGCACGGTACTATTTCTGTATTTTAGATTAAAATGTAATAGTTAATAATCAGCTGGATTGCTTCGGACTAATCGTCCTCGCAATGACAGGAAGTCAGGCACCCCCTGACCTACAGCCATAGCAGGGTTTAGGAGTTTAGAAGTTTAGAAGAAGTTAAAGAATATTCTTATTTTGAACCTTGTTTGCTTATTAACTTATTCACCTATTCACTATTCACTAGTCACTAGTCACCTAAACTTTAATATTTCTGTATTTTAGATTAAAATGTAATAGTTATTAATCAGCTGGATTGCTTCGTCCTAATCGTCCTCGCAATGACAGGAAGTCAGGCTTTGCTTGATCTACGCCCTTATTCACTTATTAACTTATTTACCTATTCACTAGTCACTTAATCACCCTTCCCTCTTCACGCATCCCCCTACCCCCCCCCGTTTCATAAAAAAAAGAGGATGATAAATAAATCACCCCCTTTTGTCGTCATAAACTCAAATGCTTAGAACTAAGCACGAACTTTCATTGTATTAGCGATTATTTCATTGAAGCTATCAGCCTTCAAGCTTGCTCCGCCAACCAAAGCTCCATCAATATCTGATTGAGACATTTGCTCTTCTATTGTTGCCGGCTTTACTGAACCACCATATAGAATTCTTATAGCATCGCCTGCTTTTTCAGAAGAAACTTCTTTTACAACATTTCTAATCATAGCAATTACTCTGTTAGCTTCTTTACTATCGCAAGTCTTGCCTGTTCCTATTGCCCAAATAGGCTCGTATGCTATAACAGATTTTGCAACTTCTTCTTCTGATAAACCTTTCAATGCAGCCCTGATCTGAGTTGCAATATGCTGGTCAGTAACCCCTGCTTCTCTCTGTTCAAGAGTTTCTCCACAGCAGATTATAGGAATAAGCCCGCCTGCCAAAATTGCTTTTGCTTTTTTATTAATCATTTCATCTGTTTCTGAAAAATATTGTCTTCTTTCAGAATGGCCGATTATAATATATGAGCAGCCGGCATCCTTAAGCATTTCTACTGAAACTTCTCCTGTATAAGCTCCTGAGTTTTCCCAGTGGCAGTTTTGAGCTGCTATTGCAACCTTATCCCCGCCGCATCCGCAATTGCACTTAATTGTATGAACAACATTTAATGATGTAAATACAGGTGCTATAACAATTGTCGGTAACTGCGGTGCTGTGAAATCTCTTGTAAATTTTTCTATACCTTCAAACAGAGCCTTTGCTTCATCTTGAAGTAAATTCATTTTCCAGTTCCCTGCAATAATTGGTTTTCTTGACATAATTTGCCCCCTTATTAATTTCTACTGGGACAGCATTTGAACTATGCATTAGACAATTTCTGCCCCTCTATTGAATAGTAGAATAAACAAGGGATAAAATCAATAACCGGCTTTTACTTAACCTCTTTTAATTCTGCCCAGATAGTGGGATTTGGTGTATCATAATCCATAATATCAACTATTCTATAAAAAGGAATTCCTGAAGTCGATATATGTACAATATCACCAACTTTTTGCTCTTTATTTACTCCAAAATGTCCAGATATTACTGCTTTTACATTTTTATGACGTGACAAAAGCTCCAGATATTTTTCAGGCTTAAATGTATAATAAGCCTCCCTCTCTGACGGCGGTATTAAAGGAAAATGTTGGAATATTATTATATTTTTATCAGCATAAAGATTTAACTGTTCTTCAAGCCAATTTAAAACATCTTCTTTATAAAAACCGTTAGTTCCGGGAATAATATCCTTTGATCCATCGGCTACTACAAACACAAAATCATTATATTCAAAAACATAATTAGGAGTTTCTGGTTTGTATTTCCGAACTTCTTTTTTTACTATTTGTATAAAATCTTTCTTTGATAATCCTTTGTGTCTGTTAACATCTTTATCACCTAAAACCACATAAAAAGGCATTTTTAGTTTTTTTGCAAGAGTCAAAAACCCTTCTAAATCTTGTTTATCGGTTTTGTTTATACTATCCCCCGTAAAAATCACAAATTCAACATCCCTTTGTTTATTAATATCATTGATAATGTTTTCAAAATTACTGTCATTATTGTCATAAGAATTATATCTTACGTCACTCACTTGGACAAAACGCATATCCTTTGCATTTGCAACACCGCTAAAAAGTAATAAAGCTATTAAAAGACCTAATATTTTTTTCATCATATACCTCGCAAGTATGATTTTAACATAAAAAAGGTGGAAAAAGTTCAAAAATAGTTTATAATATAAATGCAACGTACAAATTGGAACATATCCTATGTCTTTTGATTTTAATAGTAATATCAACCCGGTAAACAAAGCACAACCAACTTACAAGGACGGCGGCGGACTTGGCGGTGGCGGAATGTATATGCGTCAAGGCAAAAAACGCAAAGACCAGCCCGAAGACGATATGTTTGAATATACTGAAACAAAAGATCCAAACGAAATCGAATTAGACACAGAGCCTGAAATAAAAGAAGAAGATATTCCCCAAAACACTCTTTTTAATAAGTTTGTAAACTGGTTCAGAATCGGTCAGGATTAAGATTTTTTTGTAAAAAATTCTTTTGCTTTATTGTAATATTTTACTGCAAATTCTTTAGTCTTATGACATAGTTTATAACACGGTTCTGCTATTTTAGTTATAGTATTTTTTACCTTTTCATTTTTCAATTTTCCTGCCCAATTTTCTTTATGAGCATACCCAAGTCCGCCAATTATCAAAGCCGTCAAAGCCAAGATGCCTGCTAATGCTTTTCCGACACTTTCTGCGGAGTCATTTTTATCCTTATTTCCTCTAAAACTTACTGTATCGTTCTGGAGAGTTTGTTCAACAGGTTGTTCAAACTTTTTTGCCTGAGGCTGATATACTTTTGCAACACTTCCTGCCGCTTCTGAGCCTTGAAAACAAACACTATTCATTATAAGACCTCCAATATTGAGTAACCTTCTATATCTTATAAAACATCTTCTTAAGAAAATTTGCCTTTTTGTTACAAATATTTACAAATGTTTAGAGGTGAATTCAAGAAGCAATTGCAACACTATAAAGTTGGAAAATTTAATTAGTATATAAAACTATTATCGGATTGAGTGATTAGGGGACTAGTAACTAGTGAATAGTGAAGCGTGAAGGGTGAAGGGAGCATTTTAGGGTTTAGGTCAGGCCGTATGGTGTCATTGCGAGGACGATTAGGACGAAGCAATCCAGCTTTCTATTAACTATTACATTTTGATATTATTCATTCATGCATAACAAACGCCTGTCATTGCCTGTTCTACTAACTAATTACCCTTCACGC
>CALUSJ010000009.1 GCA_944323405.1 Candidatus Gastranaerophilales bacterium | reverse complement strand
GATGATGAAGCTTATAACAATGTTTTATGAAGAGCCTCATGTAAATTCAGGGATTCACCCGACAGCAACTGTTCATCCTTCTGCAAAAATAGGCCAAAATGTTTCTTTAGGGCCGAATGTTGTAGTGGGAGAAAATGCTCAAATCGGTGATAATACAAAGATTTTAGCTAACTGCTATATAGGAAACGGTGCAATAATCGGTGAGAAATGTTTCTTCCATCCGGCAGTCTGCATTGGCGACAGAGTAAAAGTCGGCAACGAAGTAATCCTGCACCATGGAGTTTCTTTAGGAGCGGATGGTTTCAGTTTTGTTACTGAAAACCCGAACAATATAGAACAGGCAAGAAAAGACGGTGAAATCAGAAACAACGATGTTGAACAAGTTATATTCAAAATCCCGTCAATTGGTTCTGTTGTGATAGGAAACAATGTTGAAATTGGTGCAAATACAGCAATTGACAGAGGAACAATCGAAGACACCATAGTTGGAGATAATACAAAGATTGACGATTTGGTAATGATTGGACATAATTGCCGTATTGGAAAAGGCTGTATGATAGTTTCTCAGGTAGGTATTGCAGGCAGCTGCGTAATCGGTGACCGTGTCGTTATAGCTGGCCAAGCAGGACTTGCTGATCATATAAGCATCGGTGATGATACAATTATTGCAGCACAAGCTGGTATTACAAAAAGTTTTCCGGCAAAATCAATCGTTGTCGGTGCGCCTGCTGTTCCAAGAAAAGAGTTTATCAAGCAGCTCAAAATTCTTAAGGACGCCGGTGAATTAATTACCAAGTTCAAAAAGTACGAGCCGCTTTTACGCTCGTTTGAAGAAAATGACGGAGTAAATCCAAAGGTATAATCAAGAATATGGGTACAATTAAGACAGAAATAAGAACATCAGGCAAAGGGCTTATGAAAAATAAGCTTTGTGATGTTGTAATCAAACCGTCAGACAGCGGACATATACGGATTTTTTCAAAAGGTGCGGATATGCCTTTTAATGTTTGCATAGAAAATTTGTA
Organism: Candidatus Gastranaerophilales bacterium; assembly: GCA_944323405.1. Taxonomy (GTDB): domain Bacteria; phylum Cyanobacteriota; class Vampirovibrionia; order Gastranaerophilales; family Gastranaerophilaceae; genus CAG-196. The sequence continues at coordinate 13,843 of CALUSJ010000009.1, read as the reverse complement.
TTCAACAGAGCATTGCGTAACACTGTGCAGCAAAGAGCATAGAACATTGCTTGGTGACTACAAATACAAGGTAATGTTATGCGAGCATTTTATTGCAGCTTGTGCAATCTGCGGGATTGATTCAATTGATGTTTATTTATCCGAAATAGAGATGCCGATATTTGACGGGAGTTCTAAAGTATGGGTAGATTTATTCAAAAAAGCCGGAATAGAAGGAGTGAATAAGGATTTTTATACTATAGAAGAGCCTGTTTACTACTTAAACGGCAAAACAAGCCTTATTGTTGTACCTGATAAAGAACTCAGAATTACTTATGCCGTAAACTATGACCACCCAGATTTAAATGAAAGATGGGTTACAATGAATAATAAAAATATTGAAGAAATCATAGAAGCAAGAACATTCGGATTTTATAAGGATTTGAAGAAATTCCAGATGCTTGGTTTTGCTAAAGGTGTAACAATTGACAATACTGTCGGGCTTAAAGATGAAGGGTTTACTACGGAATTACGTTCAGAAAAAGAGCCTGTAAAGCACAAAATCCTTGATTTAATCGGTGACTTTTATTTAACCGGGGTTTCCCCTTTGAATATGAGAGTCCAGATTCTTGCAAAAGAGGCCGGGCATGCTGTTCACGCTAAAGTGGCTCAAATACTAAAAAACAAGTTAGTTAAAATATAAAGGAGAGATTTATGACAGAAGAAATCAAAGAAGGCGAAGTTTTATCATTTGATACAATGCAGATTATGGAAATGATTCCTCATAGATATCCGTTTTTATTAGTAGATAGAATTACGGAATGTGTACCTGGAAAATATGCAAAAGGTTACAAAAACTTAACAATGAATGAAGAATTTTTCCAGGGCCATTTCCCAGGAAACCCTGTAATGCCGGGTGTTTTGCAGCTTGAAGCTTTGGCTCAATGCTCAGCTCCTGTTCTAATGTGTCTGCCTGAATACAAAGGGAAGTTGACATTATACGCTGGAGTTGATAATGTAAGATTTAAGAACATAGTAAGACCTGGTGACAAATTTGAGATGGAAATAGAACTTGTGAAAGCAAAAGGGCCTATCTGCAAAAGTCACGGTGTTGGTTATGTTAATGGTAAAATTTGTATAGAAGCTGATATGACAGTAGCTTTAAAATAAGTTATTGATAACGGCACAGACTTGGAAATTGTCTAGATACATATATTTTATAATAGTACATTTTTCTGGCCAGGCAGCACCTGGCCTTTTTATTTTGGCTTATGATATAATAACTATGAGGTTTATGTATGCTATTATCAGAATTTGATTATGAATTGCCGGAGGGTTTGATTGCGCAGCGCCCTAGTGATAAACGTGAAAACTCACGCATGATGGTTTTGGAGCGGAATCAACATGAGATTTTGCATAAACATTTCTATGACATTGTTGAATTGCTTGGAAAAGAACATATACTCATATTAAATGATACAAAAGTTATTCCGGCAAGATTATATGGCTGGAAAGATACAGGTGCTAAGATTGAAGTATTTTTGCTCAAAGAAAGAGAAAATAAGGTTTGGGAAGTTCTTATTAAACCTTCTAAGCGTGTTCGTGTAGGAACTGTAATAAAAATTTCAGAAGAGCTTTCCTGCGAAGTAAAAATGCCATTGCCAGAAGACGGGAAATGGCTTGTGAGAATGGATTATGAGGGAGATATCTTAGAGATTCTTCATAGAGTCGGAAATATTCCGCTTCCACCATATATTGAACGTAAAATGTCTAATGAAGAATTAAAAAAACTGGATTTTGAAAGATACCAGACTGTTTATGCAAAGAAAGAAGGTTCTGTAGCTGCTCCGACTGCCGGCCTGCATTTTACTCAGGAAATTCTGGAAAAGCTTCGTTCAAAAGGAGTTGATATTGGGTATGTTACTCTGAATGTAGGGATAGGCACTTTTAGGCCTGTCAAATGTGATAATATACTTGAGCATCATATGGATTCTGAAACTTTTGAAATAAAGCAGGAAACAGCAGATTTGATTAACAAAGCAAAATCGGAAGGGAAAAAATTAGTAGCCGTCGGAACAACGACAGTAAGAACATTAGAGAGTGCATACAAAATGTTTGGAGGTATTCAGGCTTGCAAAGGCGCTTCTGAATTATTTATTTATCCGCCGTATAAGTTTAAAGTTGTTGATAAATTAATTACAAACTTCCATCTGCCAAAATCAACTCTTTTAATGCTGGTTAGCGCACTTGCCGGAAAAGATTTTGTTTTTGAAGCATACCAAAAAGCCATAGAAGAAAAATATCGGTTTTACAGCTATGGTGACTGCATGTTTATAGACTAAACTTCTATACCGCAAACCTAAAATGCACAATATCACCATCCTGCATTACATAATCTTTGCCTTCAAGCCTTGTAACACCTTTATCTTTACAAGCTGCATAAGAGCCGTTCTCTACAAAATCCTTATACCCAGTGACTTCCGCTCTTATAAACCCTTTTTCAAAATCCGTATGAATAACCCCTGCTGCCTGCGGAGCTTTCGTACCTTTCGTTATTGTCCAGGCATGAACCTCTTTTTCTCCTGCTGTTATAAACGTAATGAGATTCAAAAGCTCATACACTGACTTAATCATTTTGTCTATGCCGCTATTTTCAACACCGAGTTCTTCAAGGTATTCTTTAGCACCTTCTTCACCAAGGTCTACGAGTTCTTCTTCAATCCTTGCACATATAATGACTGTCTGTGCACCGTGAGATTTTGCGTACTCTTCGACTCGCTTTGTATAATCATTACCTGATTTTAAATCGAACTCCGAAACATTTGCGCAATAAATAACAGGTTTTACTGACATAAGATTCAGCGGTTTTATTACTTCTATCTCGTCTTCATTAAAATGTTCTTTAAGGTTTATAAAATTACCTTCCTGAAGCAGTTCATTGAGTTTTTTTAGTGCCCCATCTTCTATAACTGCTTCCTTATCGCCAGATTTTACTTGTTTTGCAATCCTTTGGGCACGTCTTTCTATAGACGCTAAATCTGCAAGTGCAAGCTCAGTATTAATCGTTTCAATATCAGAAATCGGATCAACCTTGCCTTCAACGTGAATCGTATTAGCATCATCGAAACATCTCACAACCTGAATAATTGCATCAACTTCTCTTATGTTATGCAAAAATTGGTTTCCTAAACCCTCGCCCTTGCTTGCGCCTTTTACCAAACCAGCTATATCTACAAATTCGATAACTGTCGGAATAATCTCTTTGGACTTGCATAAGTCTGAAAGAATCTTTAAGCGTTCATCCGGCACAACAACGACACCCACATTAGGTTCTATTGTACAAAACGGATAATTCGCACTCTGCGCATTTTTTGCAGATGTCAATGCATTAAACAACGTTGATTTCCCAACATTTGGAAGTCCTACTATTCCGGCTCTTAACATAAGATTTTATCCCTTTCTTTATTCTTCTTTTGATTATACCATAAAGAAAACTTATTCGGATAAACTCTCTAAATACGCTTTATTAGCTGCTAATGTGTCTTTTGAAGCCGCTATACTATATACTGGCTTAGAAGAAAAAATCTTTTCTGCAAGCTGCAATATATCATCACGGGTTATATTATCTATTTCAGCATAAATCTTATTTATATAATCAATTCCATGTTTAGAATTCATCCCAACGCCTAAATTACCCAGTTTTGTTGAAACACCTTCGTTAGTTATAAGTTCTGCTTTTATAACAAGCTTTGCATTCTCAAAATCTTTATCCGTAAACTCGCCGTTTCTAAGCGCATTTATCTGTCTTTTAAAACCCTCAATCGATTTTTGAACATTATCGTAACTTATTTCACCAATTTCTTTATTATCAGTCGTCGTTAATATATGACAAGAAAGCTCTCCTCTATCATTATGTTTTTCTATTGATGAATACACAGAATAAGCTAGATGTTCTTTTTCTCTCAGATTATCAAAAAGCCCAATGCTTGAACTTGAGAGTATAGAATTTAATACTGCCGCCGCAGCAGCTTCTTTAACCGTATCATCACTCTTGAACTTATAAACCTGCATAATATCAGCCTGAGAATTCTTTGTTGCTTTGCTTAACACAACTCCGTTTTTATTTGGATTATACAATGGTACTGTCTTTACAATATTTGGTTTAACTTGATTTAACTCCGATACTGAGTCCAAGATTTCTTGACGGACATTATCACTGCCCTGCTCAGGAATGTTTGCTGTAACTATTCCTCTTGAATTCTGCAAGATATAGTTGTGACACTCTTTCAAATCATCAAGTGTTATATTATCCAGGTTATCTAAAATTTCCTGCTCTGAAAATTCATAAGAATTGTTCCCAGCTTCCCAGTTGAAATACAAGCGCTGCGCAGAGGACTGACGCTTTGAAATATTATCTCTGATATTTTGTTTTGCCCTGTCTAAATTTTCCTGGGTTAAATTCGGATTATATAAGAATTCTTTAGCATTCTCAAAAACTTTTGCACGGTTATCATATATTCCTGATGAGAAGATTTTAAGCTTGGAATTAGTTAGTGAAGCAAAGAAATTCAACCCGTTTTCATCCTGAAAAGAATCCCATTCTTCTTCGCTAATACCTTTTACACCCATATCATAAACTTCGTTTAATAGCTCTATAACACCAGGTTTTTTGTTGTAAGGCTCATTCAGGCATAAAGAAATATTATAATTTATGTTATTGTTCTTTGTTTTATAAGTTCCCACTTCATAATTATTCTTAAGTGTACACGCCTGAACTTTCTGCATATTTATAGGCTGTCTTTGAATATTCCCTTTGAAAGATACATTTTCTTTAGGCGGATGTACAAGAATAATTGCGGCTTTATTCAAATCAAAATAATTTTTTACAGCCTTGTCAACATCTTGAGGAGTTAGTGAATCCAATATTTTTTCATAGTCAGTAAAATACTCTATATTGCCGTCTAATACAGCATATCCAAGCTTATCATTTACAATAGAGGAATACTCAAGGCTATCTTCTCTATCTTTTTTTATATTTTGTTTTAAACTTGCAAGCTCTTTTTCTGTAACCGGCCAAACGTCAGAAAATGCGTCATATACACTTTTTAAAGCATCTTCACTATGCTTTTCAGAAGTATTGTAGGCAACATAAACCATTCTTGGAGTATTCGGATTGGTACCTATTTTTTCGCTTTCTATATAAGGATAAGCATTGTATTTTCGCAAATTTTTATTAAGCAGACACCCGGAAGATTCCAGATATGCTTTCGCTACATCAAAAGCCACTCTTTCTTTTAAATCAGAATTCTTTGGCCCGGCAAATCCAATAATTGTATCAACAGAAACCGCCTTGTCGCTTATGAAATCCTTACGAATAGTTTTTTGTATTGGAATAAGCCTCTCTTCAAATTTTTTACCCTTAGAAACTTTATTAGAATTAAAACTTTTAGACACAATCTTCATGGCTTCATCAGGATTTACATCTCCAGTTATTACAAGATTCATATTATCCGGGGTGTAGTATTTTTCATAATACTCTCTCACATCTCGGCTTGTAAGACTTTGGATAGTCTTAACACTGCCCCCAACCATCTCATCAGTAGGATTTTTGATATTATAAAGCGCCCTTACCGTTTGATCCAAAGCAATTGTCTGCGGATTATCAAGAATCATGTTAATCTCAGAACATACAGGCCCCTTTTCTTTTGCAATCATATCATCTGAAAGTTTTAAATCCTCTGTCATCGCTGCTATTACTTGAATCTGCTTTTCCAAATCAGATTTATTCAATAGAGGCGTCGAATTTACATAATCTGTTACTGCATAATTCGTGCTCGCATTAGTCCAGCCTCCAAGCTCATCAATCTTTTTAAAAGAATCACCTGCATTAAGCTTGATATGTCCGTCTTCTCCATTTGTACCATTAAACGCCATATGCTCTAAAAAATGGCTTATGCCTTTTATATTGGCAGTTTCATTCATTGAACCCACATTAACATAGTTTTTCACAACAGCCGGAGAGCCTTCCATAGGAACAATATTAACCCTGTAGCCGTTTGCAAGTTTATAGCTGTGAACATTAAGCCCGTTAGATAATTCATATACTCCTGTCTTCGTATATTTTAAAGGCACCCTTATATTATAATCCGGCATGACCGATTGCAGCTCGTTTATTTGAGGTTTAGTAACCGGGCTTTCATTAGCTTCGACTTTCTTATCACTGCCGGCTTTAAAATATATGCTGTTTACACTATTGACCTTCATAACCATATTATATTAAAAACAAATTTTGGCTTTAAATTGCTAATTTGTAAAGAAAAATAAACCTAAACTTTATATTTTTTTTACTTTTTAAGTTTTCAACGAAAATAAAAAACACTTATTTTTCAGTGCTTTCAGCCGAGAAGTATTACATTTTGTAAAATTTTATTGAGTTTTGTAACAATTCACTTGATTTTTCTAAAGTTTTTCAGAAAAAAAGCCGTAAACATAAATATCCAATGAAATAAGTTGATTAGGAGCTGTGCGTCGTGAAAAAAGTTGTTTTAGTGTTTGTTGCGTTTTTGTTTTTTGCATGTAATCAGGTTTTTGCATACAGGGTTACGGATTTTTCTTCGGATACCAAAATTATTGCAGCTATGAAGCTGCTTGAACGTTCAGGTGACACTGATGTGTTCAGAAACCTTCAAAAATATGGAATGAGAATCAAGTTTAGTGATTTATCTATGGTTTCTTATAACAAAAGCAAAACGTTTGCAGTAAGTACTTACAATCAGTATGGTACAAGAGTTATATTGATTAATTCAATATATAGAAAAGCTCCGGCCGAACAGATTGCTTGTCTTATAGCACACGAAAGCTATCATACAGGCTACAGTGCAGATTTAGAGGAAGAAACTCTTGCTACACAAAAAGAAGCATCTTGCTGGACAAGATTAAAAATAGCTTCTAAAACATATCCTGACAACAGATTAACGAGAAGATTAGATAAAATAAGCGGATTATATCTAGCTTCCAACAGCAATAATAATCTTGTTGAACAAAAGATTGCAAGCAGTTCTTTCTACAAAAGCCAATTTGGACTAAATTAAGTTGATTAGAGTATCTCAAATACAAAAGGATGACTAAAAAGTTATCCTTTTTCTTTTTATGAAATAGTAACCGTGCTATAATATTTTTATGTTAAAAGGCAAAAATATTTTAATCGGAATAACAGGCGGGATTGCAGCATACAAGATTTGCACGCTTATAAGACTTTTTAGAAAGGCGGAAGCCAATGTAAGAGTCGTTGTAACCCCTAACGCATTGAATTTTGTAACAAAGCTTACACTCCAAACTCTTTCAAATAATGAAGTCTATTCTGATTGTTTTGAAATAGACGAGTATAAGCCGGAACATATTGCACTAACTGAATCGGATATTTTTGTTATAGCACCGGCAAGTGCCAATACAATATCTAAAATTGCAAACGGAATATGTGATAATCTTCTGCTTTCAACGGCTTGTGCTTTTAACAAACCGTTTTTAATAGTTCCTGCAATGAATACTAATATGTGGAATAACCAATTTATACAGGACAATATAGCCAAACTTAAGACAAAAGGTTATCATATTTTGGAGCCGGAGAGCGGTTATCTTGCCTGCGGCACATCGGGTGTCGGAAGAATGCGGGAGGTTGAAGATATTTTTGAGAAGACTGTTGAAATCTTATCCGGCAGGCTTAAGGGTAAAAAAATACTTATAACAGCAGGCGGCACAAAAGAAAAAATTGACCCGGTGAGATATATTTCAAACTCATCTTCTGGTAAAATGGGGGTTGCTCTTGCTGATACTGCTTTTGAAATGGGGGCTGATGTAACCCTGATTTCTACATTTAAAGTAAATAAAAATTACAAGAATATAGTAGTTGAGACTGCCCTAGAGATGGAAAGGGCTGTGAAAGAGAACCTTAGAGAAAAAGATTGTGTAATTATGGCAGCTGCGGTGGCTGATTATAGAGTAGAAAATTATTCAGAGCAAAAAATCAAAAAAGAGACAGAGAGCGAAAAGAATGATGAGCTTACGCTAAAGCTTGTTAAGAATCCCGATATATTAAAGTCTATTTCAAATACAGCAAATACTAAAATAGTCGGATTCTGCGCCGAGAGTGAAAACTTGTTAGAGAATGCTAAAATAAAAATCAAAAACAAAGGTTGTGATTACTTAGTTGCCAATGATATTTCTAGAAAAGATATCGGGTTTAACAGTAATGAAAACGAGGTTTACATTCTTGACAAAAACTTGAATATAAAACATATTGAAAAAGATACCAAACAAAATATTGCCAAACGTATTTTGGAGGAAATTTTTGAATAAATACGAAATCATAAAAAAGATAGAGGCTTTTGCACCGCTTGAAACTCAGGAGGACTGGGATTCCAGCGGCTGGGCGGTAGAACTTGCGGGAGAGAATATAAACAAAATTCTATTTGCACTAACTATTACTGATAATGTAGTTGAACAGGCGCAAAAATTAGGATGTGATATGATAATTTCTCACCATCCATTATTTTTTGTACCGTTTGAATACAGAAATATAAATATTTATTCTGCTCATACAAATCTAGATAGAGCAGAAGGCGGCACAACGGATACTCTAATAGAAGTTTTAGGATTTAAAAAGAGCAGAAACAACGATTTTGCAAGAATTGTGGAATTAGACAAGGAAATTACGGTTGAAGAATTGAGGCAAAAGCTTTTGAAAATTTCGCCTAATTTAAGATATGTGAATAATTACAATACAAAAACCATAAAAACAATAGGATTTTGTGCCGGTTCAGGCTCTGAATTTATCGGAGAGACAGATGCATTCGTGACAGGTGATTTGAAATTCCATACTGCGCTTGATGCAAAATCGGTTGTTTTTGACATCGGCCACTTTGAGAGTGAAATTTTTGCACCAAAGCTTTTGATGAAGATTGCGGGGGTTGGAGAAAAAGGAGTTTTAGCTTATGAAAAGAGTCCTTTTATTTAGCCTGTTTCTACTTTCTTCACTAAGCGTTTTAGCTTATGAAACTATTATAATAAAGTTTCCTGATAGAGAATTATGGGTAAAAGCATATTACAAAAAAGTAAGAAATGAGGCGATTCTGCAATACGTTCCTCACGGCGAAGATAGTAATAATTGGACAAGAACTATTGTAATACATTCATACAATGGTTCAACTTATCCCATAAATATATTTATGAATAATAATATAGCTCGTATGCGCCGAATAAATCCGAATGGTACATACAAAACATTGCGCCTAACTCCATACGATGCAATAGCCGGAAGATGTACAGATGATTATGGAAACATAAAAGGTCAATGCGAGTTTTTCAGAGTCACAAGGGGTTATGAAGGAATTGTGACAATACATTATATGAACCGAAATAAGCATAACTTTATGGCTGAATACTCTAAATGGTATAATATTATCAAAAAAGCCAGACTTTATAACAGCTACTATAGAGACGAAAGAACTCTGGATAAAGCCGAATATTTTGAATTATAGCAGCTTTAGTTCATTTTTGTTTTTATTCTTTTAATAAGTTCTGTAATGCTATCTTTTTCTTCCTGTGGAATATCAAAATTCAAATAATCCTCAAAATATTCAATCGCATCTTCGTAATCGTTTCTTGCGAGGAATAAAATCCCGACTTTTTTATAAGCGAGCGTAAATTTATCATTTACAGCAATTGCTTTTAAATAATTAGATATAGCCTTATCTAGCTCATTATTTGCTTCATACGCTTGAGCAAGCGCATAATAAAGAAGTTCGTTATTTTCTTTATATTCAATTACGTTTTCAAAATTAGAAATAGCGCTCTCGTAATCACCAAGCTCAAAACAAACATGACCCAAATCATAATAAGCATCATAGTTTTCCGGCTCACCGTCCAAAACTCTTTCGAGTTCAACAATAGCATCTTCCCATCTCTGGTCTTCAATATAAACTCTTGCAAGCAAATGCGCAAGCGTCAAGTTATCCTGAAGTTCGTATGTTCCTCTCTGCAATGTTCCGAGAGCAGAAGGCAAATCGCCAGCTTTATAATACAAATCCGAAAGATTAATATAAGCCTGCGCAAGCTCAGGATCAAGCTCAAGAGCTTTAGTATAATAATTCTCTGCCTGTTCAAAATTCCCAATACAAGAATATGCAACACCCATATTATTGTAAACATCTGCATTATCAGGTTCGGTCTCCAAAACCGAACTAAAAGCATTTATCGCTTCTTCATACTTGCGCTCTTTAAAAAGGCTCATTGCCTTATCTATCTTTTCAGACATTATAAATCTTCCTCGTTTTCTTTTGTATCAATATTATGAATAATAGTTCTCACATTACCTTCTGCAACAAAATCCTTAGGCTCCATTGTCATCTTAATCTTGTCGGCAATAATATCCTTATCCTGCTGAACAATCTTTGAGCGTCCTATCATATAAACCTCATTGGGTTTTCCTGCTTCGTTAGGGAATACGGACACCTTAGGCCCTTGAGCAAAATAATCATCATACCAGATTTTTACATGCCCGCTTCCAACATAAGAATTCTGTTTTTTATGATACTGTTGATAGTCAGAATGGATTACAAGCTTTTTCCCATCATCAGAAATAGCTGTTGTTTTAGTATTTCCGCTTACACTCATCTCCTCTGTTATAGGGTTATAAACAAAATGATGTCCCTCTGACTCGTTCTGCTCCTGCTTAACTCTTGCATTCCCGATTAAGTCAATTTTTCTTAAACCGCCCTTCTCATCCGCAATAATTACTGCTTTATCGGAGAATGTATCGATATCTTTGTACTTAATAGTAACAGCACCCGTACAAACCATAACACTGCTTTTTGTATCATATTCTTGAACATCGGCGTTTATAACGACAATAGGAGTGTTGCCTTCTGTAATAACTGATTGGGCTTCGCCTTCGGCTCTTACAATTTTATTAATCAAAGAAACCTGCAATATGTTTGCCTTAACCTCTCTTTTCTTATTTTCATTGACTTCATAAGCGTAAGGCTTGTCATAAAAAGTTGCAGTATCAAGCTTGTTGCCTCGTCTTATTGTGACATCAGCTCTGTCGCTTTCTACTGTTAAATTATCAAGCTTAACCTTGACTCCGCCGTCAAGCTTTATCTTCTTTTCCTTATCAACAAAGTTTTGAGTTTTTGATTCAATAATTAAATCAGAAGAAAAAACCGCTAAACTCGAAAATAATAACAATGAAATTATAAGAATCTTTTTCATTATTTCTCCTTATCGCTTTCTTTATCGCTGTATAATTTGGTTGTTGTTTTACCGGCAATCTTAAATTTTTCATACCCCGGACTTATAAAACCTTTTTCTGCTGTCGCAACCATCTCGTTGTTTTTCTTAATAAGAACATTCCCTTCTGCTACAGTTTCCTTATCAGAACCTGACCAGGTAAGTTTATCGGTATTAAGAGATGTAAAATCTTCTAATACAATATAAGTATGTTCATATAATGTTATTACACCAGTATTTTCATCATACGTTCCCTTAGAAGATTGAAAACTCATCGCAACTTTATTATCTTTATAAAAATTCCCGATTACATTATGAAGAGTTGCAACACTGTGATCATTACTATAATTCCCTGTTTCTCCATAAATTTCAAAATACTTTTTTCCGTCTTTAGTTTCTGTAATAATAATCCCTTGAGCATCAACCTTCTGTTCATCTTGCTTACCTTTAATCTGAGCTCTGTTAAAATTTGCCGTAATAACACCAGCAGAAATAAATGCCCAGGCCATTACAAAAATTACACCAAATATTGCAATCAAATAAGTGCGCTTCTTTTTATCCAGTTCTCTAAATCTCTTGTAAATATTTTTAAGAGTCTCCATAAAAATATTTTAGCATAAAACTAGACTAAGTGTATTAATTAGAATAAGAAAAAAGAACCTTAAAAAGCTTTTGCATCTTAAAGTTCTTTTCTATTACTACTATTTACCCTGCTCTATAACTTGCTACTGTCTTTTTTCAATCCTAATCGCACTATCTGGGCAAGTCATTGCACAAGCTCCGCAGGCAATACAGATTTCAGGGTCTGGAGCGACAGCCGGAGTTTGGTATAATCCGACTTCCTTTGACCATTGCAGGCATTTTTTACCCGCTTTATTCATCGGACATTTTGCGATACAAAGCCCGCAGCCTTTGCAAAGGTCGGTATAAACGTAATAATCAGCCTTTCCCTTGCCGACACCTTCTATTTTATATCCTTTATATTGTAGTTCTGTCATATGTTATCCTTTCTTAGTGGTGTATAAGATGAATTGGTTTAGAAGTTTAGTAGTTTATAAGTTTAGGAGAATTTAAATTCGCTTTCGCTCATAAAATTGGTTTAGAAGTTTAGGAGTTTAGAAGAATTTATTTTTGCTTACGTTCAAAATATTTTATATCCCCTCTAACTTCTACTAAACTACTCAACCTCTCAACTTCTCAACCTCCTTTACCATTCCCATTCCCATCTCAAGCGCCTTATAGTTTAACTCTCTGAGTTCCGGCTTAGCTTCAAATTTCTTGCCTAGAGCCATTTCCATGGCGTTTTTAATATCATCAAGCTTAAGTACATTTGTTGCGGCTAAAAGTACACCAAGAATAATTATATTAAATACTCTTGCACTCAATTGCTCGTTTGCAATCTTATTAGCATCAACTCCTATTATTTCTTTGCACTCTACATCAGGTTTTTTAGAACAAACGGATGTATCATAAACAACAACAGAATTTTTGTCAACATAAGTTGCACACCTATCTATAGCTCTATCAGAAAGCATTATAACAATATTCCCTTTAGCAAATCTCGGCTCACCGATTGTTTCGTCAGCTATCTGACAGAAAGCAATAGAAACCCCGCCTCTTTGTTCTACGCCGAAATTCGGGATATAAAGAACCTGCTTACCTGCTTCATATCCTGCTTCTACAAGAATTTTAGCAATAGACTGAACGCCTTGCCCGCCTTCTCCTGCTAATACTATTTTTGTTCTGGACATATATTTGAGTTCCTTTCTGGTTTTTGGATTAATAAAATTGGTTTAGGAGTTTAGTAGTTTATAAGTTTAGAAGAATTTAATTTTTGCTTACACTCAAAATCTTTTATTTATCCTTTAACTTCTACTAAACTCCTAAACTTCTAAACTACTCAACCTTCCCTCTCTGGGGTCAAAAATTCTTTAACCTCAAAGAATTCTTCCATTTGCTGAAGTCTTGCAAATGTATCGTAATTGTTTGTCCTCCAGTTCAAAGGACAGATTGAAAGTACTTCTACAAAAGAGAATCCGCCGTTTTGTACGTTCTTTAAGCCCTTAACGAATGTTGATTTAAGTTTAATTACATTAGAAACGGTAGAGCGTGCAACGTATGATTTTTCTTTATCAGCAATAGAAGCTACCATCTCCGCTGCTTTTGCAGGCTTACCCGTAACCGAGCAGTCTCTGCCGTACGGCGTTGTTTCGGTTTTCTGTCCCGGCATTGTAGTCGGTGACATCTGACCGCCCGTCATACCATAGTTAGTGTTATTAACAACTACTATCATTAATCTTTCACCGCGGACTGTCGCATTAACAAGGTGCTGCGCGCCTATTGCAAGACCGCCGCCGTCGCCCATATATGCAATACCGATAGCTTCCGGATTAGCTCTTGTAAATCCGTAAATAACCGGAGTTGTTCTCCCGTGGTGAGTCTGGACAGTATCTAAATCCATATAATTCCACGCAAGAAGCGAACATCCTATATCACATCCGAAAACAGTTTTTTGTTTTATACCTAATTCATCAACCGCCTGCGCTAAAGCCTTCAACGTAATACCATGACCGCATCC
>CALUSJ010000008.1 GCA_944323405.1 Candidatus Gastranaerophilales bacterium | reverse complement strand
TTCTTACCACGAAGTCGACTCTTCAGAAATGGCATTCAAAATTGCCGGTTCCATGGCTATTAAAGACGGTGCTAAACAAGCACAGCCTTGTATCTTAGAGCCTATGATGAAGGTTGAAATCGAAATTCCTGAAGAATTCACTGGTACAATTATCGGTGATATCTCTAGAAGAAGAGGCCGTGTTGAAGGTCAGGAACCTCAAGGTAATACAGGCAACGTAATTGTAAGAGCAGTTGTACCTCTTGCTAATATGTTTGGTTACGCAACTGACTTGAGAAGTAATACTCAAGGCCGTGGTACTTTCTCTATGGAATTCCAAAAATACGAACAAGTTCCTGCAAATATCGAAAAAGAAATTATCGAAAAATCAGGCGCTTCTAAGTAATTCGGATTATGAATACAAATTTAAGAGGATGACTTTTATGTCATCCTCTTTTTTATAAATTTATTTTTTTGTAATATTATATAAATAAAGGAGTGAGAATGTATACACTAGTTTATTCTATAAATAATACAAAGTCTCCAGAGACAGTTTATGTAAATCTTACAAACTCTTGCACGAATAAATGTATATTTTGTCTTCGTGAACAAAAGGATGATGTTTGCGGTGCTGATATGTGGCACGATGATAATTATACGCTGGAAGATATTATAACTCAATTTAAATCATTTATGCCGACGCCAAAAGAAGTTGTGTTTTGCGGATACGGTGAACCTTTTTTAAGAAGAGAGATGATGAAAGAGTTTTGCAAATACCTAAGAGCAAATTATCCTGATGTTAAAATCAGGGTTAATACGAATGGACACGCTAATGCTATTTTTAAAACAAATATTGCTGAGGAGTTCAAGGGTTTAATCGATGCTGTTTCTGTTAGTTTAAACAGTTCTGATTCGGATGAATATGATAAAATTTGTTTACCTAAGATAAAAAATGCACATGATGAAGTAAAGAAATTTATCAAAGCTTGCGTTGATTCAGGAATAGATACTACTGCAACAGTTGTAACAGGTTTCGATAAGATACACCATATTGATATTCAAAAATGTGAAGAAATCGCTAAATCATTGGGAGCCAAGTTTAGAAATAGAGAATTTATAACAAGTGGCTATTAACAAAGTTCGCTGACAATTTTAAGCGCTTTCATTTGTTTTTCTGAAATTACGGTCAAGGCTGAATGAATAAGCATGATATAATCTAGTTCAATATTGTATTCACAGGCATCTTTTAAGATATCTATGAGGCAGGAATTGGTGGTAATAAGTTCTTCTAGTTCTCTGCGCTTGCTGTCTTCATCTTCAAACTCAAATTCAGCAGTATTAGTATATTCATTGTGAAAAACTTTTGCTTCAATTTTGTGTTCTATTTCTTGCATAAAAATCCTTTCTTAAGTAGAATACTTATATAATTTTGTATCGATGTTTTTATTATAAACAACAAAAACAAATCTGTCAAATATTTTAATATATTTTCTGATTAATGAGGCTTAAAAATGGAAATTATGCAGGCTCAAAGTCAATATTTTAGAGGTAAAAAGAGGTTTTTAAACTCTCAAGCTTTATCTGATATGCAGTTTCTTCTTAATCGTATGAATTCAAGAACTACATATCAGGAAAGCAAAACAGATTTTTCATCCAAACTTGTCGGCGGATTAAGTATTCAGGAGAAGGCTTTTTTTTCTGACAAGCGCTATTTGTTGTCGCCTGCCAAAAAGATGTTCGGAATTTCTACTTTGGAATTTGGAAATGTGAAGCTTACTTTTGATAATCAAACTGGTGAAATAATAGAACATAAAAAACCTTTCTTTAAGAGCTGGAAAAAAACTCTCAAGCAAGCTGGTGAGTTATTAAGCAAGGCGAAAAGCAATTTTGATAATGCTAGTATTATAGTAAAAAAAGTTATTAATATAAGCGGTTTTACTAATTATGGTGCGAAAAAGCTTTCAGATATTTCAAAAAATATTAAATCAGTGATTTTAGAGCCGCTTAATGGAGTTTTTTAGATGGTAAAATTAATTCTCGCATCGAATTCACCCAGAAGAAAAAAAATATTATCTGATATGGGGTTAAAATTTGAAGTAATACCTTCTAATTATGAAGAGAAACTTGCAGATGATATTTTTTCATATGAGAAAATAGAGGACTTGGCGACACAAAAGTGTCTTGATGTAGTAAGGCGTGTTGATAATAATTCATTGGTTTTGGCTGCCGATACGGTTGTAGTATTTCATAATAAAATCTTAGGCAAGCCTCATACTAAAGAGGCAGCGTTTGAAATGCTTAAGCTCTTATCAGGTAATACGCATTCAGTTGTTACATCAGCCTGCGGTATAAATAAACAAACAAATCGAGCAGCGCTTTTATCAACAACGAGTTATGTAAGATTTACTGATTGGTCAGATGAGATGATTCATTATTACATTGATAAATTTAATCCTCTTGATAAAGCTGGAAGCTATGGTATACAAGAGCTTCCTGCCGGTTATGTTGATAAATACGAGGGAAGTTTTGAGAATATAGTTGGGCTTTCTTCAGAGGCTGTAAAATCGATTTTGAACCAGCTTGGGTTTGATAATTAGAATGTGACGGGCTGGATATTTTATCCAGCCCGTCATTCTATAAAAAACTTATTTGCAAGTTTTTCATGACTCTTCATTAGGAAGGCCAAGTGAAATCCGTTTATCTTTCGGATGAAACTTAATAATTTTAGTATTAATTTTATCTCCTGTTTTTAGGATATTGCTGTTGGAGTTTTGGTATTCCAATAGTGCTGATTGAGGTAATAGAGCTTCTACACCTGGTAAGACTTCCACAAATGCGCCAAATGGTTTGATGCGTGTAATAATCCCTTCTTTTATATCTCCTTCCTTCAATTCTTCTTCGGCTTTAATCCAAGGATCAGGTTCGGTATTTTTTAAACTCAAACTTATTCGCTGCTTAGTATAATCAACGTCAATAATTTCAACATTAATTTCTTGGCCGACTTTTAGCAAATCAGTAGGATGTTCAACCCATTTCCAGGATATTTGTGAAAGCGGAAGCAGGCAATCAACGCCGCCTACATTTACAAATGCACCAAAATCAGTAATTCTTACGACTTCACCTTTTACAACCTGGCCGACTTCAATTTGTTCAAAAACATTTTTTCTATTCTCAGCCATATTTGTTTCATAGACTTTTTTGTTCGATAAGATTAAGTTATTTTGGGTTTTATCAATGGAAAGAATTTTGACATCCAGTTTATCACCGGGGTTGCAAATCGTTTCTCTTGCACAGAGCTGTCCCTGCGGAATAAAACCTTGTACTCCTGAAATATCAACAACAACTCCGCCTTTGACTATTTGCGAAACTGTAACGGATATAGTCTCATCTGCTTCTTTGACTTTTTCTAACTCTGCCCAGGTATGAGCCAGATAAACTTTTTTATATGAAAGTGTAAATTTTCCGTTCTCGTCGCTTTCTTGGGTAATCAAAAATTCATACTCTTTACCCAATTCCAGCACATCTTCAACTTTCAATTTTCTATCTGTAGACAATTCATAAGCAGGAACGAAAGCAGTACTTTTCGAACCTATATCAACAAGTGCACCATCAGATTCATATGCACATACAATCCCATTAACAATGTCTCCTCGTTTGAACTTGTAATCATATTTTTTCAAAAGGGTTTCAAAATCCACATCTGAATACTGTTCCACCATGCGTATTCTCCTATTCCTAATAAACACGTCGGTATTATACCATATTTAACGCAAATCAGCAATAGGCATGAACAAAAGAAGCCAAATGGCCGATATGTTAAACTGAAATTTTAAATAAACACTTTGGAACATTTTATAATATTATTATTCGCTGCGCCGATTGCTAAAATGTTTTCTGAATCGGTTAAAATAACGGTTCCTTCAATATTATAGCGGGGAATAATATTCATACCGTGCAAGACTCTCGTCTTTTCGGTTTCATTTAACTCATAATTCGTATAATCCATTTTCTCTAAAGGATTTATTAAATATTTTTTGACATCTTCTTGTGTTTTTATATTTTCAAGGTGTATTGAATCTTTAATATTAAAATCTCCGGCTTTTACCCGTACAAGTTTAATCAAATGCCCGTATACTTTTAAGCTTTCGCCTAAATCATTTGCAATAGAGCGGATATAGGTTCCCTTTGAACATTCAATATATAATTCAAGGACTCTTTCCTCCTTATTATAATTGAGGAGGCGTAGCTCTTTTATGTTAACTTTTCTTGGTTTAATCTGAACCTCTTCGCCTTTTCTTGCATATTCGTAAAGCTTTTTTCCATTAATCTTTATAGCAGAATAAATAGGCGGTGTTTGTTCTATTTCACCTCGAAACTTGGCTAATTCTTCTTCTATATCTTCAATATCAATCTCTTTATCAGAAAATTTTACTCCTTCACCTTCTATATCATACGTGGTTGTTGACATCCCAAGCTTAATCGTTCCAATATAGGCTTTATCATCATTTAAATATTCTATCAGTCTGCAAGCTTTTCCGATACACAACGGCAAAACTCCTTCCGCAAAAGGATCTAGTGTGCCAGTGTGCCCTATTTGTTTAATTCCGGCAATGCGTCTCAATATTGCAACTACATCGTGAGAAGTTTTGCCTCGAGGTTTGTATATATTCAGAAAACCGAACATCCTATTTTATTTCACCTTTAGAGATTTTTTCTATCAGCTCCAGCACTTTTGAACCTTGTTCAATTCCATCAGAATACACAAGCTTGATTTCTGGAGTAACTCTTAAACGTATACGTTTGCCAACTTCAAAACGTACTTTCCCGGTATTTTTTTCAATAATTTCTCTATCTTTTTCTATTTGCTCAGGCGAACCTAAAACGCTGTAGTAGACTTTTGCAAATGAATTATCGTGTGAAACCTCTACATCTACAATAGAAACAACCCCTTCAAGCCCTCTGACCTCTTTCCTTAAGATTTCAGAAATATCACGCATTAACTCTTTTCTAATTCGTTCGTTTCTCAAAGACATTGTTTTTCTCCTTTTAACTACCAAAAGTATAACACAGACATGTGCTAAATTCATTTTGTGCTTGAGGCGGCTGGGAAATAAAAAAATGCCAATTGTACTTATGAGCTAAGGGAGTAATCTTATAGGGGCAGTTTATTAGAGTAAAACCTAAAAGAGGATGACTTTTTTAGTCATCCTCCTGCAAACTATTCCGTATATGGAATTGTTATTATATACTTGCTTCCTTTTCTTTCTTTGGTCATTTTGCTTGCGTCTAGCTGTTCGTCAAGATAAAATGTTTGTAAAAAATGCATTATTCTCTCTCCGCTGCGGCCATTCTTTTCAACCTCGCCTGAGATTGTAAGCATATTGTTTTCAAGTTTTACATTTACGTTTTTTTCATTATCTGCTAATGGTTTTAAATTAACAACAATTTTGTATTCCCCATCATCCTTCGAAAAATCAACTATAGGCGGCAAAACAGCAGGTTCAAAAGGGTTTTGCATCATTTTGTCTTCAAACCTATGTATTTTTTTCTCTTGGTATTTCATCATTTTCTCAAGTCTTTTCATCTGATACTCAGGACTTGTCATTCTATTAAAAGTAGTGTCTACAACAAAATAAAAAGCCAGATAAGCACCTATAAATGTGGCAAGAACTATGCCTAAAAACTTCCAAATCGGATGATGATTTCTTTCTTCTTCTAACATAAAAAGAACTCCTTTCGTGTTGATATAAGTGTAAAAAGACGGTTTAATAACCTTCTTTTACTTATTTACCTTATTATAATTTATAAAACAATTATGCAATCGGGTAGTTTTATAGTTCTTATTTTATTTCTTTAATATAATCAAGAATTTTTCTAAGCGCTCTAAACCTGTGTGAAACGTGGTTTTTTTCATCATCATCTAATTCAGCCATTGTATTATGAGTATTTTTTACTAAAAATATCGGGTCATAACCAAATCCGTTTTTGCCTCGAGCCTCTTGAGTAATTTCTCCCTCGCAAATTCCAGTGTATGAGTATTCAACCTTGCCCTCTGGATTAATTAATGTCATGCAGCAAGCAAAGTGTGCGTTTCTATTCTGGATGTCTTTCATTTCACCTAATACCCGCTCAATACGTTTTAGCGGAGTTTCTGCGTATCTGGCCGAATAAATCCCGGGTTTTCCATCAAGAGCATCTATGCATAAACCAGAGTCATCTGCTAATGTCCAGGTTTTTGTGAGCTTCCAGGCTTCTTGTGCTTTTATTAAGGAATTCTCCTCAAAAGTTTTGCCGTTCTCTACTGGATTAAAACCCGCAGGAGGAAGAATAAACTCGATACCTTCGCCTAAACTTATTGCGTTAATCTCTTTTACTTTATGTTCGTTAGATGATGCCAAAACTATTTTCATACTTTCCTTTTGTTATAATATTCTATTTCTGTTTCTGTATTCAATGTATTCCCGCCTTGAGAGAATAGCTTTATTTTCATTCCCATTTTTGCAAGCCTGTATTTCATACTCACAAGCAAAACTTCTAATCCGTATTTGCAGGAACGGGAGAAGTTGATTGAAGAGGCTTCTGCAAAATACTTGGTGGGACAAGATATCTCGCCTATTTTAAAACCGTTATATAAAATAAGCGCAAGCATTTGGTTATCAAAAATAAAGTCATTGCTGCAATCTTCTAATGGCAAACTCTCTAGAATCTTTCTTGTAAATCCCCTGAACCCAGTATGGTATTCGGATAATTTTTCTCCAATAACAAAGTTCTCAAACTCCGTTAAAAACCTGTTTGATACAAACTTATAAAAAGGCATGCCGCCTTTTAGGGCTGAATTTCCCAGCATTCTAGACGCTATAACAGCATCATATTCATCAAATGCCATCATAGAAGCAATTGCCGGAACAAGTTTTGGAGTATATTGGTAATCAGGATGAAGCATGATTACAATATCTGCTCCGGCTTTCAAGGCCGCTCTATAACAAGATTTTTGGTTGGCTCCGTAACCTTTGTTTTTTTCATGTACTATTGTTGTTATATTAAGACGCTTGGCAATTTCTTTTGTTTCATCGGATGAAAAATCGTCGACAAGTATAATCTCGTCGACGAAATTTTGATAAATTTCATTATAAGTTTTTTCCAAAGTCTTCTCTGCATTATAAGCAGGCATTATTACTATAACTTTTTTATCATTAATCATTTTTCATTGTTCTTAAACTGCTTAACTTTCTACAGCTTCTTCTAAATCTTTGACTTCAGTATTGCGGATAGTTTCCTTTCCGCCTGATGCCAATGCCTTGTCTTTAAATTTCTTGACTTGTCTTGCGAGCTTATCTGCCAATAAATCAATACTTGCATACATTGATTCGGCTGATTCTTCACAATGTACTACACCGGTGTTCATTTTGCAGGAAACTTCTGCAACATGCTTGCCCGTAGCAGCAGGATTCTTAATCACTGAGAGAATAACGTCTATGCCTGTGATTTGATCATAATGTGTTGCTACTCTCCCGATTTTCTCTTTGACGTACGCTTTGATTGCGTCAGTGATTTCAATGTTTTTACCATTTACGTGTATATGCATTTACACCTCCTATGTACTACCCTTCTATTGTACTACATTTTAGGATATTTTTAAAGAGGCTACTCCAAAATCTGCGGTAAATCAACATTAGGCGCACCGATAGTACGTACAAGCTCCAATACGGCGGCTTTCATCTGACATCTCTGAGCTGTTGCGCTGAAAAAATCACTATAAAAGCAGCCTTCGCATACACAACCTCGTTTATAACACTCTAATGCCGTAGGTGTCCATCTTTTAACGGCAATAGCTCTCCCCATATCACGACTCTTAAACACTTATTCCTCCCAATATATATGTTTGTGATTTCTTTTTTTAACTATTTCTATTATATGGCCTAAGAGAGCTTTTACAACCCATATGTTGGCTATTGTTAAGATTTCTAACAAAGCTTGATAACCGACATAACTATTGCTGACTGGCGCTTGCAGACATGTAAAATGCTCATAATTGCATGCTTACAGCGTTTTAAATCATGGAAACCCATGCCGTCAGCATGTTTTCATGCTATCTATAGGGGATTAAGTTTTGTAACGATGTTGGCATGGGTTAGTTGTTTTAAAGCAACAAATCGCTGTGGATACTACAATTAGCCAATATGTTTAATTCTTTATTTATAAATTCGCACTTTTGGATTTTTTCTTTTTCTATGTTTGTAACAATTTATTTACAAACCAGCAAAAAATATAATTTTAGAGTATTTTAATATTGTGAGAATAACACCAATTAGTTACAATTTTACTACAAGAAAAGCTAATACAAACGGCAAAAATTATTTGACTTATCAACCTATCAATAAAAATGACGTCTGTCCGATTAGTATTGTTAATTCTGTATCGTTTATGCGTTCGGCCAAGAATGCTGAGGTGCTGCGAAAGCTTATGGAATACAATATCCCGGATATGTATTCTGGGAAAACTATTTTGAATCCTAAAGATATGGAGAAGCTGGTTTCAAGTCATGTTTTTTCAGGGCCGATATCAAAAGTAGTAGAAGCAATATTACCGCACGAAGATTGTCTGCATGATGTTGAGCGAAAAGTTTTTTCTATTATAAAAGCAGCAGCTCAAACACGGCCGAATGCTCAGCTTGCAGAGATTATAGATGATGTCGCACCGCTTCATTATGCAAGATTGCGTTATATACAGACTCCAGTATTTAAGCAGTTAAAAACTTTGGCAAGAGATTTGCCGGATGAAGCACGTGAAAATTTTAAGAATTTGATGGCTTTAACTGCCAAAAAGTTAAACAATGAATCTGTTGTGCAGCCGTTTAGTGCAAAAGAATTTAACTATAAATTGAAACGTATTTCAGAGGAAGTAGAAGCTGGTAATAACTTTGAAGAGATTTCAACGATGAATAGTATTATGCATATAGCGCAGAAAATGCCGGAGAAAACTAAGGAAGATATTATGCTGCTGAATAATATTTCATCGAAGGCGCATAGAAACAAGAAATTAAGAACTCATCAAAGCCTTGTTAGACAGCGAGGAGAGTCCTTGAAACAAATAGAAGCTTTGTATTTAAATTCTCCGCTTTGTGATAATTTTGAGCTGGGCAGGATTTTAGCGCAAACTCGGGCAAGAATATTTAATATTCCGACCAAAACGGCCTTTAATAGAAAATCTTTTATTTACGAATTAAAAAAGATAACGGATTCCGTAGAAGATACTAAGCTTGCTCATAAGATAATTAAAACCGCATTAAAACTTCCGACTTCTCACGAAGATATTTCGGCATTTATTGTAAAGGCGGCTGATTATTCATCTGCGAAGATAGGGTATAATTTAATAGCAGCTTCTGAAGGAAGTATAGAGCATTTGATTCCGTATGTTAAGGATGGCCATGATTTGATTTCAAACTATGGTTTATCTTCAAAATATTATAATTCCGAACGCAGCGATATGCCTATGGCGCATTATTTAAGACGTAATCCAAAAGTTTATAATAATTGCCAAAAACAAGTTGATAGATTAATAGAACTATATAATAATGGAACTTTTGATAAAATCGGATTAAGTAAGTGGTATATAATAAATTTTGTTCAGCAAATGTATAAACTTTCTCCGCCGGAGAAGCGCATGGTATTAAGTTTGCAGAATCTTGCTAATTAAAGATTTGTCTTTATGTTAATATTGATTCATAAGGGAGAATTAACATGATTAAATCGATAATTTTAGCTGCCGGTAAGGGTACAAGAATGAAATCCGATACGCCGAAGGTTTTGCACACAATTTTTGATAAAGCGCTTTTGGGTTATGTTATAGAAGCGGTTAACGGCACAAATTTAGCCGACGAAAACTATATTATTGTCGGGCATCAGGCTAATGAGGTCGAAAATTATGTAAAATCTAATTATGAGAATTCAAAATGTGTTCTCCAGGCTCCGCAGTTAGGAACAGGGCACGCTGTAAGCATGGCGCTTCCTTATCTCAAAGATTTTGAGAGAGAAGTTATTATTTTATGCGGCGATACTCCTCTTATTACATCCGAAACGCTAAAGGAGTTTATTGAATGCCATAAATCCAATAATTCCGATATTACGGTAATGAGTGCAATTTTTGATAATCCAACTAATTACGGACGCATAATAAGAAACTCAGACGGAACGCTTAATTCTATCGTTGAAGAAAAGGATGCTGATATTGAACAAAAATTGGTAAAAGAAATTAATGCAGGAATATATTGTGTTAATTGGGGTAAGATTAAGTCAGCATTTTCGGAGCTCAAGACAAACAATGCGCAGGGTGAATATTATTTAACTGATATTATAAAATGGGGAAATGAAAAAAAACTCAGAGTTGACGCTTATACTCTGAAAGATAATGAAGAAATCTTCGGCATAAATTCTAAAGCAAATTTATCCGAAGCGTGCAGATTATTAAACCGCAGAGTTGTAAAACATCATCTTGATAACGGTGTAACAATTATTGACCCAGAGAGTACCTGGATAAGCCCGGAAACAGAAATCGGAGCAGATACAGTAATTTACCCATCCTGCTATATAAACGGAAAAAATAAAATTGGTTCTCACTGCAAAATCGGCCCTTTTGCTCACTTAAGAGGGGATGTTATATTAGAAGACCATGTTAAAATCGGGAACTTTGTTGAAGTTAAAAAGACAACGATTAAATCGCACACAAATGCCTGCCATTTAACATACCTTGGCGACAGCGAAATTGGTGCAAACGTAAATATCGGCGCCGGTACGATTACGGCAAACTACAATCCTTTAACTAAAGAAAAAAGCAAAACCGTGATTAAAGATAATGTAAAAATCGGCTCGAATTCAGTACTCGTTGCACCTGTTACAATTGAAGAAGGAGCAAATGTAGGAGCAGTCGGTGTTATAACCAAAAATATTCCGGCATGGGCATTAGCTATAACAAGAGCTCCGCTTAGGGTTTTAGAAAACTGGGTTAAGAAGCAATAAATTCTTCAAGTTTTTTTACAAAATCTTCTTTTGTAATATCTGGAAGGATTTCGTTTACTGTTGTAATTCCTTCAACTTTTTCTCGAAAAATAGCTTCTAGCACGCTTTTGTCGTAACTGAAAAGGATTGAGCCGTGCTGCATAATATATCCATTTTTTCGGCATTGAGCCGAGCCGATTATTTTTTTCCCTTTATAGCAGATATCTGCGCCGGTTGAGAGGAGCATGCAATAATCATAGTTTGTAGAAACTTTTTTGTTGTTGCCGTATTCGAGTTCAATGCCGAGAGTTTTGAAGAAATCAATTAATATTCCTGAGACTTTTTTGTATGAGTCAATAACACTCTCATTTTTCTGCTCTTTCCCGACATAGCAGTATGTAACTTCATCATCGTGAAATAATGCCCGTCCGCCTGTAAGTCTTCTTACATAACTCAGCCTTTCGCCTAAAAAATCATCTTTTTGGTTTTTTCCTAAGGAAATACAAGCAGGATGCCATCCGTAAAGCCGAAATAACGGTTCTTCGAGTTTATTGTTTATTGCATCTTTGAGCATTTCTGCGTCGTGAAGCATATTTTTTTCACCGCAGTTTATGCTGTAACCTAAATATCTCATTTTCGTTCTCTTGCTTTCTTTAAAAGTGCGTCATCACTTGTTTTTTCTGCCAAAGGCATTGGAATAAATAAATCTTTATACCTTCTTATTGCATACTGGTCAGTCATTCCCGAAATATAATCTGTCACAATCTGCGGGATTTCATCTTTGTTATAATACGGCGTAAGCATTTCAGTATAGTATTCAAATAAAGATGTAATAATGTTTTTAGCCTTTTTTTCTTCTGCTTTTGCAATAGGGTCTAGATAAACATTGTCGAACATCCATGTTCTGAGTTTTGTGACATAAAACCAGCCTTCTTCTGACATAGTGACTTTAGGTTTGTCCATAGAGCTTTCGATAACATCAGTAATCATCTTTCCGAGCCTTTCGGATTGGTTTGATGAAAAGTATTTAACACAATCAGCGGGTAAGTCATTTTCTGAGATAATGCCGGCTCTTATTGAATCTTCTATATCGTGGTTTATGTATGCAATTTTATCCGCATATTGAACAATTTGCGCTTCGGGAGTTTTTGGCTTATATCCCCAGGTATGAGTTAGTATTCCGTCGACGGTTTCTCGGCATAAGTTCATATCCTCAAGAACTTCTACAACCCTGACGCTTTGTATGTTGTGATGAAACCCGTTTGGCAGAAGTTCATCCAGAGTTCCTTCACCGCAATGCCCAAATGCCGTGTGGCCTAAATCGTGCCCAAGCGAAATCGCTTCGACCAAATCTTCATTCAATCTTAAGGCTCTGGCCATTGTGCGGCCTATTTGTGCAACTTCAAGAGTATGTGTAAGACGGGTTCTAAAATGGTCATTATATGGCGCCAAAAAAACTTGTGTTTTGTGTTTCAATCGGCGAAAAGATTTGGAGTGAAGTATTTTATCTCTGTCTCTTTGGAATTCAGTCCGTATTTCAAATTGTTCATTTCTTGGTCTTTTTCGGCCCTTCGAGTCAAGACATTTTGTTGCATAGGGACTTAATTGTTCCAATTCTCTATGCTGTAATTTATCTTTTATTGTCTTAAACTCAATATCCATAGTTAGATTATACACAAAATTGCCTGTTTTGGCTACTATTCAGATTGTATTTTTAGTGTAAATAGTGTATTATATTTCATATGGAGAGAGAATAATGGAATCATTTTTTAATGCTGAGTTTATAATAAGGTTATTTATGGCACTTGCTTTGGGTTTTCTTTTGGGCTTGGAAAGAGAACTTACAAATAAGTATGCGGGATTAAGGACGCATATTCTTGTATGTTTGGGTGCTTGTATTTTTACATTGATGTCAATATACGGATTTCCGACTTATGCACACGGTGATAATATTATAATCGATAATGCAACGGGAATAAGAGATACATCGCGTGTTGCTGCTCAAATAGTCACAGGTATCGGGTTCATTGGCGCCGGAACGGTTTTAAGAAACGGCCCTATGGTTTTTGGTCTCACAACAGCAGCTACATTGTGGATTGCCGCAAGTATTGGTATGGCTTGTGGCGCCGGCATGTATGGTATTGCTATTATTGCAACTGTTTTGGCTGTTGCAGTTTTAACTCTAATAAGGATTTTTGAACGCCAATTCCTTCCGACAAGCGGCAAACAAATTAGAAGGTGCAAAGCTATTATTTATTGCAGCGGAGATAATGTTAAGTCTGTTTATGATTTGCTAATGTCAAAAGTTGATAATATGAGAGATTTCACATCTAAAAAACTTATTGAAAATCCTGAGAAATCGAAAGTCACTGCAATTTTTGATTTAGGAAATAAACATGTAATGAATGATATTTATAATAAGCTTACAAATCTGGCGAATCCAGATGCTATAACTTTGCAGGAATTAAATGATTAAGGAAACTCCAAAAAAAGTTAAAAAGAAAAAAACAGTGTTTCAGATTTTAATGGAATATGTAAGGACTATTGCAATATCTTTTGCTGTAGCTCTTGTTTTTACTATTCTATTATCGATGCATGCCAGAAGTGAGATGATTAAGAATCTTTATATTAATCCTCAAGAACGCCAGAGAATGGACGAAAAGGTTGCTAAACAAATCGTTATGCAGTCGGATTTGACCAAGAATCTTAGAAATAAAAAGTATGCAATCTGTCTTCAGGTTGGTAATTTGTATGCAACGGCAAACGATTTTGAAAATGCAGAATTTGCATATCGTCTTGCGATTGAAAAAGTGAAGCCGGGAGTTTATACACCATATCTTAAGCTTATAGAAGTTCTTCTTGAACAGGAAAAATTTGATGAGGCAAAAACTTATATTAGGTCAATAAGAGATGTGCAGAATGTTAAACTTATTAAATTCAAAACACGTGCGTATATTATTTTGGGTGATAAATATTATTCTTTGGGTAAATTTTTGAGTGCGGCTAAGAGTTATGAAAAATCCAAATTCTATTATGATAAATTCTCAAAGAAAGATTCTAAGATTGACGAGTCAATTATTGTAAGAATAACTAATGCTTATATAGAAACAGCAAACATTATGGTTCAAAACGGGTATAACTCAGATGCAGTAAGATTTTTAGAGAAAGCTGCCAAGTATTCACCCGATAATTTTGAGATAAAATATAAACTTGCGATAATATATTCGGATTTGGATCCAATAAAGTCTGTTGAATATTTTGAGCCGCTATTGAAAAAAATGCCGCAGCATATTGATTACGGCGTTTATGGCAAGGCTCTTATGAAAGCGGCTAATATTGCTGATTTAGAAGGCAAACCTACTCAGGCAAAATACTATAGATATAAAATTCATTCGATTGATATTTTTGTCGGACAGAAGGTTGTTTATAAAAATGATATCGAAGTGATTTTGGACTCTTTTATTGTAAAAAAACTATGGTTTAAGTATAAACTAAGAGCCCAATATAAATTCAGGAATGTTTCAAATAATGACATAAACCATTTGTCTGCTGATTTTGTTCTCAGCCAAAGGGGCAGAGTTCTTGAAACAGTGAGCAAAACTATTGTGAATAATAAATCGCCTCTTTATTCTAACGGAGGTGAAACGCAGGATATTTTAGTTGTTTTTGGTAAAAATATATTTACAAAAAAAGAGCTTGAGCAGTACATTATTGATATTTATTTGTACAAAGACGAACAGTATAAAACTCTTGTTGCAACAATGCGTGTTCCTTTAAAATCGTTTTATTCATCTAAATAAAGTGTATCGCCCCATCTGTAAAGTCTGTTTCCTGCAATAAACAAATCTTCGTCAAGGATACTGGCATTAATCCTTGCGCCGTTTGCCATAATCTTAAAATCAGCATCTTCATCCTCTATATTGTAATCCTGTATCTCATTATCGCCGAAAAACTCGCTTACTGTAGGCTTAGGCTGCTCTGATTTTAATTTTTTCAGCTCATCTTTTAAAATAACCATTTCACTAAGCATTGCATGCATTGCAATGTTGTTCTTTACCTGGCCGGTTACTGCTTCATTAATTATTTCGGCATTCTTATCAACATTATAAAAATCAGATAAACAATCTTCTATATCATCTTCCGATTCTTCTTGAATATCTTCTTTAGTTTCTTCGGAAGATTCAATATCTTCTATATTAGAATCCTCTATATCGCTTTCTTCATCTATTTCTTCGAATTCTTCTTCCGTATCTGAATCACAATCAATAATATCGTCCGAAATGTTTTCTTCAATATCACTTTCTTCTGATTCTATTTCTTCTAGAATAGGAGACTCTTCTTCAATGTCTTCTGCATCATCACTAATTTCACAAATTTCTTTGTTCTCATCTTCTTCAATATCAGTAGAATCTTCAATTACAACTTCTTCAGACTCGTTTTGGGCAATATCAGATTCTTTATCTTGGAAATCTTCTTCTTTAGCACTCTCTTCTTTGATGTTTTCAATCTCAGGCTTTTCACAAACTCTTTCTTCAACAATACTTTCAGGCTTTGTATTATTCTCATTCTGTTCTTGGATAATAATCGGTTGAATCTGGACAGGCTGAGGCTCTGCTATCGGCTGCATAAGCTGTATTTGAACTGGTTGGCTGAGGCCTGCGAAGTTTGGCGATTTTGCAATAATTTCATCCACCATAGCCGAAATTGCATCTTGTGAAATACTGTTTTTTTCTGCTTCTCCTGCCTTTTCCTCTGAAACAGTTTGTTTTTCTGGCGTAGAAACTTCTTGGTTGTCTGCTGTGGAGGTTTCTTGAATAGTTCCGTTGATATTGTAAAGCTCTACAATATCTTCTTCACTTCCTTCTGCCGGATTTGTTTTTTCTACAATCTCCTGTTCATTTTTTTCAATAATTATTTCTTCCTGAATTTTCGGCTCCAACTCTTCAGTTAGAACTGGTTCAGCAGGCTTTTCTTCATTATTATTAATATTAATACTTTTTTTC
Source organism: Candidatus Gastranaerophilales bacterium (assembly GCA_944323405.1). GTDB lineage: Bacteria > Cyanobacteriota > Vampirovibrionia > Gastranaerophilales > Gastranaerophilaceae > CAG-196. The sequence continues at coordinate 19,084 of CALUSJ010000008.1, read as the reverse complement.
TCAGCTTCTGCAAGTTCATTATTAATCGTATTATCCTCTAAGCTCTCAACGACTTCTTGTTTATTATTCGTGCAGGCTTCGGCGCTGTTTTTGAAAGTAAGTTTGCTATCTGATAATTTAGGAACACCATTATCCAAATAAAAATATAAGTCCGCAAGACCGCTTACACTCTTATTGGAAAATTCAATCTCGATAGTATTATTATCAGGAAAATTGAAATTATTTATGCGAACCGCTTCATCAAGTTTGTCAATAGAATTTATGATTTTAATAAATTCTTTCATTACCAAAGGGGATATTTCGCATATATTCCGAAATAAGCCGTTAATGATAACATTATCACCTAACCACTCTCCGTTGATTGTAATTCCTTTTAGTTTTCTCATAAATCACCCTTACTTATCTACAAGTAATATATCGGCATTTTTTGAGAAAACTTTAGGAATTTTGAAAGAATTGTTACAAAATTTAACATCTCAGCTTCAATTTTTGCATAAAACCGGCCTGCCAAAACTTATTTTCTTTACTTCTATTTCTTTTTTTTCTATAAGCTCTTCTATAATATCGCCTACATATTTTTGGCTGTATCCTTTGAGTGCGCCAAAGAATTCTGAGTTGACAACATTGTCGTTATATCCGTTTGCTTTTATTTGAGAGCTGCCTGTAAGGATTTTTCGAAATCCGCTCTTGCCATAAAGTCCGCTGAAGTTTTTGATACAGTTTATAATAGTTTCTTCTAAATCTATGTCATTTTTGACTTCTTCAATTTGTGGAATGTATTTTACGTCTTCTGCTTCTTTCAAATCTTCATAGAATCTTGCAACTTTTGAATCTACCATAACTTTTTCTGGTGCAAAGTTTTTGATATACAATCCGCCTAGAGTTTTTACCCTGCTCATTGCAACATAGGCTTGCCCTCTCTCAAATATTCTTGAGCAGTCTACAACGAGTTTATCTAAAGTCATTCCCTGAGATTTGTGAATAGTTATACCGTATGCGAGCTTAAGCGGGTATTGCATCCTTTCGGCTATGACTCTGTCGTTATAGTAATATTCGAATTTATGACGTGGAATAGATGCTGTTATATCATTATCAAACTTGATTGTGATACTGTTTTCATTGAATTCCTGTATTGTACCGCAAGCACCGTTGATTAATCCCTTGTTAAAATCCATATTAATAAGGAGCATAACTCTTGCTCCTAGTTTTAGGATGATTTCTTTTTCTGCACGGCAGTTTTTAGAAAATATTTCAAGGATATAGTTTTCACTCTCTGTAAAATCTTCTGAAATAAGCTTTGTGCCTCTGTATACACCATCTTCAGCCCTGAATATTCTCACTGGTTCTTCAATCATGTTAAATTTTATTCTATTATAATGATTTGCTTCTTCATTCGTAGAAAAAATATGGAGAATATTTGTTTCGTATGTGTCGAGTTCTGTATTTCTTTGATTAAGCAATTTGATATCATCAGAGTCAAGACAGTTCTCTCTCATATGGGCAAGAGCTGTTATAAAATTTTCTTCATTCTGACGGTAATTCTTTTTTAGAACAACATTTTTAAGATTCAATTCTTCCCAAAGCGGAGAATCAAAACAATATTTGCGCTCTATAATGTCGCCGGTATCGTCTTTATTGCTTTCAACAGGCGGGAGCTGAAAAAAATCTCCGATAAAAAGAACTTGTATTCCGCCAAAAGGTTTGTCAGTTTCTCTTATTGCTTTTAATACTTCGTTAACGTATTCAAAAGCTTCTATGTTTAGCATAGAAATTTCATCAACGGCCAAGATTTTGCAATTCAGAATCTGGCTGAGCTGGGTTTTTCTTCGTCTTATTTTTTCAACTGTATTGGAAACGGTGTTTCTGCAAAGCCCGACTCCAGCCCAGGAATGAAGTGTCTGCCCTTTTACATTGACAGCAGCAATGCCGGTAGTACTCGTAATGGTCAGTTTTTTCTTCAAATGTTCTTTGAGTTTGTTTAGAATATAGCTTTTGCCTGTTCCTGCAAACCCTGTCAAAAATACATTTTCTCCGTTTTGGAGCAAGGCTAGAATCTTTGTATAAGTATTATCTTCGGTTTTTGATTTTTGTGTTGAAACTTCAATCGGTTCTTTTTTTATAACTTCGTATTCATCAGCATATTGGATTTCTTTTGAAAAATCGATTTGGTCAAAGTTAATTATTTTATACAAACAAACTTCTTGTTTAGCATTAATCCTTTTAAAATTAATAGGCGCCTGCTGCGGCTTAAGTTCGTATTCCAGCTTGTTTTCGGTAACCCACTCGGTGGATTTGAATCCATAAATTCTTTTTAAACAGTCCAGAATACACTGGGTTATCGCTTGGTATTTTCTGCCATCTTGGTTTACATGGGTTGCAGAAAGTTCTGGAGTAAGCTTTTCGGCTGTTTTAAGCAGTTCGTCATAGTTTATAGTCTCCGAAGTTAAAATTTTTAGTGTTTCAGTTGGATTAGAAAAATCGAGTACTTCCATAGGCTGATTATAACACAAACTAAGTTTCACGGTTTCGAATTTTCATCCACTCATCTTTGGGAAGATCTGATACGATGTTTCCATCCTTAAACTTTATCACTCTGGAACAATACTCTGCGATATCGGGTTCGTGAGTAACCAGAACAATGGTTTTACCTTCTTTGCCATTAAATCCCCGATTTAGCTTTACAAAAAATTCCATAACTTCGATACTTGTTTTTGTATCTAAATTCCCTGTAGGTTCGTCGGCTAAAATCAGCGGTGCATCATTAACTAGTGCCCGGGCAATCGCTACTCTTTGCTGCTGGCCGCCGGACATTTGGTTTGGCATGTGTGACTCTCTATTTTTCAGCCCGACAATTTCTAATGCTTCTTTTGCACGCCTGTGGCGCTCTTCTTCCGGGATTCCTTTATATATCATAGGAAGCTCAACGTTTTCTAATGCTGATGTTCTTGAGATAAGATTAAACCCTTGAAATACAAATCCTATTTTCAAGTTGCGGATTTGTGATAATTCTTCGGGATTAAGCGAAAATACATCAACTCCATCGAGATGATAGCTTCCGCTTGTGGGTTTATCTAATGTGCCGAGCATATTCATGCAAGTTGATTTTCCTGAGCCGGAAGTTCCCATTATTGCAACAAATTCACCTTTTTCTACTGAGAAAGATATGCCATTAAGCGCATTAAAACTTTCATCCTCGCTTTTATATGTTTTTATAACATTTTTGATTTCGATTAACGCCATAGGTAAATTTTAGCATAATCAAATAATAATCAATAGATTTTGAGGTTTTAAAATAAATTCTAATTTGAATGAATCTTTACTTTTTGTAAAAATAATAGTACAATAATCTGGTTATATATAGTATACGAGAGGATTTATACATGAAATTTTATATGCAGGTGTTGATTGCACTTGGTTTAGGGCTTAAAAGAAATTGGCATATATTTGCCGGACTGGTGCTTGGTATAGTTGTGGGGATTTGGCTTCACAATGTGCAATTGCCGGTATTGATGACGATATTGACATTTATTGGCCAAGTTTTTATAAGGCTTATTCAGATGGTTGTAATTCCTCTTGTTATATCTGCAATAGTAATCGGGATTACGAGTGTCGGAGACAGCAAGCAGATAGGGAAACTCGGTACAAAAATGATATTGTATTACGGTATAATAACATTGATGGCAGTAACTATTGGTACTGCTCTGGCATTACTTATCAAACCAGGGATAGGAGCAGCTCATTATATTAATATCGATACAGCTGCGGATATACAAGCACAGGTTGCGGCTACTATTGAAGCCCAAAAAGGGAATTTGCTTAATATAATTTTAGGCTTTGTTCCTAAAAATCCTCTTGCCTCAATAGCCAGCGGAGATATGGTTCCGATTATAGTATTTGCTCTTATATTCTCTATTGCATTAGCTAAAGCTGGTGATGTTAATAGACCGTTTGTAGGGTTTTTTGAGTCAGTTTTTGCTGCGACAATGAAAGTTACTGATTGGATTATGTGTTTTGCAGCTCCTGGTGTTTTCGCTCTAACGGCGGTTGCTGTATCATCATTCGGTATAGATATTTTTATGAGTATTTCAAAATACCTTGGGGTTTTAACTTTGGGGTTTGCAATACAATTCTTTGTTGTTTATCCAGTATTCTTGAAAGTATTTTCAAAAGTTCCTGTACTAATGCTTTATGCTGCAATAGCAGAAGCTATGATGGTTGCATTTGGTACTGCAAGCTCTTCTGCAACACTGCCGTTAACAATTGCTTGTTGTGAAAAACGCGGGATTTCGCATAAGGTCTCAAGCTTTGTATTACCTCTAGGTGCTACTTTGAATATGGATGGAACAGCTATGCTCCAGACCATTGCTGTAATATTCCTTACTCAGGCTTATGGAGTTGCACTGACTCCGTTCCTTGTAATCCAGATAGCTTTATTAGCAATAGTTGCTTCATCAACTTGTGCAGGTATTCCGGGTGCCGGATTAATTACAATAGCCCTTGTGCTTAATGGTATGGGATTGAGTCCTGAACAGCTTGTTGCAGGGTTTGCATTCTTGTTCACAATTGAAAGAATTACTGATATGATGCGTACGCTGCTCAATGTAACTTCGGATGCTGTTGTTGCAGCTGCTATTGCAGATAATGAGAATGAAATTAATTATGATTTGTTAAATAATCCTGCTGAATACGGAGATATTATTAACTAATCCTTTTAAAATGGAATATTGTAGTTATAGAAAAACGAGGTTAATCTTTTTACTAATACCAAATAGGTAATCAGTGGATTGGTTGTGCGGCTGATTTTTTAAATCCTTGGTTTTAAAAATAATTACAATATGAATAAATTTTGGATAATATTTTTGAGTGTAATATTAGCCGCAGCAGTTGTTTGGTACGGCATTTACCGTCTTAATCATTTGCATGTAAGTGCTGTATTTGATGAATTAGAGCCTTTTCCGCATAATATTAATGTTTATTACAAAGGGTTTAGGCTTGGGCGCTCAACAAGGGTTTATCCTTCTAAAGATTTTACTAAAACTTATGTTGATATGGTTTTGCGCATGGATGATTTTTCTCTGCCGGATAATATTACGGCTAAGGTTAAGACAAAAAACAAGCGGGACTATATCGAGTTGATTTATCCAGATATGCCTTCGGTAACGTATTTGAAAAATAAGTCTAAAATCAAAGGTGAAAAAGGGGTTAGTTTTGCAGCATTTTTCCAAGACCAGGCAGATTCGGGAAATTTGGATGATTTAACTGAAAATTTGAGCGGCACAGTAGAGTCAGCAGGACAAACGATGGATGCCCTGACGGATTTGTTTCATACGGCAAATAGTATTTTAATCGACTTAAGACCTTCTCTTAAGGAATCCGGCGAAAATATGGTGCTGACGACAAGGAATCTTACCGTTGCTACCGATAATTTGGCGAATATTTCACGTGAGCTTAACCGCTCGGCAAAGCCTAAAAGACTGGATAATACATTTGCAAATATAGAACTTATAACGAAAAACTTGCAGCTAACGACTTCTAATACAGCGTTTTTGACCAAACGTGCCGATAGTGAAACCGTGACACTTTTGAATTGCCTGATTAAAAATGTTAATAATATGGTATTGAATATAAACGATATAGTAAAAGGGTTTAAGGTGACTCTTTCTAAAAGGTTTGCCGGCATGCGGCTTATTTTGGGGAGACCGATGGGGGATTAGTCACTAGCTCTCCCCACCCTTCACAATTCTCCTAATTTTTAATATAATTGAAGAAACAAGGAGGGGTTATGAACAAAAAAAGCTTAATGCGTGTTTTAATCGGGTGTGCAGGTGCGGCTATAGGAACTTATGTATTATTTCTAATTTCTCCGCTGATTCTTAATCCGATTATTGAAGGATATACTCCGCAAATAACAGGAGAAATCTTTAAAGCATCAGGGCTTAATGCAAAGCTTGAAGGGGTCAGGGTTGTAACCACTCCAAAACTTACGGCAGGGCTTAAGGTTAAGAATTTTGCCCTTTATACTCCTTCTAATAATGAACAGATTTTTAATGCTGATAATTTTCAGGTTAAAATGTCATTAATCCCGCTTCTTGCAAGGAAAATAGAAATAGATCTTGTCCAGTTAGAAAATGCAGATATAGACTTAAAAATAAATAATGACGGGAGCTTTGATGTGATGAAATTTTTCCCGTCATCAGAAGAAAATAATGAAACAACTGAATTAAAAAATGTAGAATCCAAACCTTTTGCGCTCCCATTAGGGTTGAGGCTTTCTAACCATCTCCCGGATATAAAATCCGGCAAATATAGCATTACGTTTATAAACGGTTCCGATAAATACGTCATAAGTGGTGAAGAAACAGAAATTACGGATTTTATACTTAATAAAAGCGTTCGGGTGAAAGCGATTGGTAATGCTGTATTTAAAGGTAGAGAGCAGTTTAAATACAATGTTTCTGTATTGAATAAAATCATGCCGGATATTGAGCTTAACGAATTGGTAACAAATCCTCAGAATGAAGAAAATAAAAAAGATGAGCAAGCTCAAATTAATATAACGGAGATTTTAAAGGGGCTTTATAAAACCAAGCTTACGGCAGCAGCAGACGCTGATTTAACAATTTCGCACAAAGGAATTGAAGGTAAGGCTCTGGTTTCTAATCTGTCTATGGTTGATTTGCCGCCAAGCAATATAAATCTTGAATTTAAGGGTGAAAAAATAAACATTCTTTCAGAGCTTTATACAGCAAAGAATGAACTCTCTAAGATAGATGGTTTTGTAAAAACGGGCAGAAATCCGAAAATTGATTTGAACCTGGAATCAAAAGCTGAGCTTGCAAATATTTTGAAGATTGTAAAAGATATCGCATTGATTTTTGACATAAAAGATTTACAGACACTTAGTGCTAATGGTAAGATTGATGCGGATTTTAATATAAAGTCTGATATGAAAACGGTTGAATCAAGCGGATATTTGAAAATACCTTCTGCAAATGTTTACTATGGGCTTTACAAAATAGGAATTGATAATATTAATGCAGATACTGAACTCAACAATAACAACGTAAATATAAAAAATATCGGGTTTTCTGTCCTAGGTCATCCGCTTAAGTTCTTTGGAACGATTGATAAAAATGCGGTTTGTAATCTGCATCTTACGGCAGACAAACTAAATCTAAAAGGATTAATTATAGCAGCTGGTCAGAGTGTTTTATTGAAAGATAATAATATAAATTCCGGGCTTGTTTCTATGGATGCAAATGTTACAGGCAGGCTTGATAAGATTAATCCAGTTGTTAAACTGAGCATTGATAATATTGATTTAAAAAATGTTCCTTCAAATACGGTGTTAAAACTTCCGCAAACTATTGTGGATATAACCTCTGATGGGAAAACTTTCTCAGGAAAAGCCGTCAGCTCTGATATTAAACTTATTAATCCAGCAGCTTCAGTTTCTATCCCCAAGCTCAGTGCTGATATAAAAGAAAACGAAATAATTATTACACAAACCCCCGTTCAGATAGAGAGAATTAATACAATAATCTCAGGGAAAATTCAGAATTATTTGACCGAAAAAATCGGGCTGAATTTCTTGACGACAGGGGATATTAAATCGGCTCTTTCTGGAGATATCAACGTAAGAACCCAAACCTTGAATCTTACGTATTATACAAACGAACTTTCGACAATCATTATACCTATGTTTGACAAATCGAAAATGTCTTTTACCGGGAATATACTGATATCCGGCAGCATGTTGAATCCTATTCTGAAAGGAAAAGTTCAGGTTCCAAATCTCAATATCCCAGAAATCCCTGTTGTGATGGATAATCTTAATATAAATCTTGATGGTAAAATCTTGGATGGCAGCGCTTCGCTTGCAAAATTCAAATCCGGCGGTATAGAAGCAGAGAATTTAACAAGTGATTTTGAGCTCAAAGGAAATGATTTTTATCTTACAAGCCTTAAGGGTTCTGCATTTTTGGGAACTATTGCTGGAAATATAAAATATAATCTTATCGATGCAAAGACTACAGTTGATTTTATCGGTGCAAATATGGATGCAGCAAAAGCCGTACAAGGCGCTGTAGGTATAAAGAATGCTATATCAGGCACGCTTGGTTTTGATGCAAAACTTGATTTGGTTGCAGCTGATTATAATGAAATGATGAAATCATTGAGCGGTGATGTAAGCTTTAGTGTCAAAAACGGTGCTTTCGGCTCTATAGGGCGTTTGGATAAAATGCTTAATGCAAGTAATATAATAACCAATAATGTGCTTAAAACAACCGTTTCCACGATTACAAGCAGTGCAGGATTTGCTGATACGGCTAAGTTTGATTATATTGACGGTAAGCTGAGTTTTAAAGACGGCTGGGCAAATATAAAAGAAATCAAGAGTTCTGGAAAATATCTTGCTTATTTTGTAGAAGGCAAATATAATCTTTTAAACGGTACAACAAATGTAACAATTCTTGGCCGGCTTGAGAGTACAATTGTTGCAAAGCTTGGGCCATTGGGAGAATTGTCGGCAGATAAACTGCTTGGTTATATTCCAAAATTTGGTAATTTAACAGCCGGTATTGTTAAGGCGATGACCCAAAATCCTAAAGGTGAAAAAATTGATTCTATCCCTGCTTTAACAAGCGGTAGTACAAGTTATAAGGATTTTAAAGTATTGTTTAACGGAGGATTGGAAAGTACAAGTTCTGTTAAGTCATTCAAATGGCTTACGGATGTTGATACGAGTGCGATAGAAACAAAATCCGTAAAAGAAACCGTAGAAACTATTAAGCAGGCTGTTGATGAAGATTGGAACAATACAGTCAAGAGTGTTACTGACGCTGTAAATAATTCAAAAGAACAGTGGAATGCAACAAAAGAACAGCTCAAAAATAGTGCTGAAGAACTAAAGAATCTGTTCAAATTTAGTAATACCAAAGAAGAATAGGTATTTTACATTTCTAGATTCATTTGAGAGAATTGTATAATCTTATTCTTGCCTCTGTGTTTAGCATTATATAGAGCGTGCTCTGCATATCTAATTACAGTGTTTGCGTCTTCATCGACATCACTCATGCAAGGATAGGTAGAAATTCCGCCGGAAATAGTGACTTTGTGAGCTTCTTCTTCTCCAGCCGGAATAAATTCCATTTTCTCAATCTCACGTCTGAATCTTTCGCCAAACAAAAAGGCGTTTTCTTCAGAAGTGTTAGGCAGCACAAGCAAAAACTCTTCGTCGCCGTAACGGGTTAAGATATCTTCTTTTCTTACCATAGCTTTTAGCTTGTTTGCGATATTTTTGAGCAGAATATCTCCCCATTCATATCCGTACATATCATTTACAACTTTGAAGAAATCTATATCGAATAATATGCAGGAGAGCTTTGTGCCGTATCGTTTAGAGCGTGAAATCTCTTCTTCAAGTCTCTCTTGAAGGTATTTTCTGTTATGAAGCCCAGTTAAATCATCTGTTGTAGAAACTCTTTCAAGCTTATCTTTAAGCATCTTAATTCTTAAAAGCGTATTAACTCTTATGATTAATTCATCAGCATTGGAAGGATCTTTAATAAAATCATATCCTTCTGCTCTTACTGTTACATCTTTTCTGGTTGGCCCGAAAAATAATATCGGACAAGGGAATTTATGTGTCATTAATGCATCTTTTGCTAAATCAATATTTTCAACTATCATTAATGACGGATTATTTAATGCATAATCTTTCATTTGATCTATAGAAACAGTTTTTACTTCTGCTTCATCAATTTCCATCAGCTTGGCCTGTAATTCCGGCATTGGTTTTGTTGAATAAATAATAATATTGCTCATAAATCTTCCTCTTATTCTTATAATATACACTAATTGTAAAATTTTGTAAAGCTTAAGCGGGAAGGGTTTTTGCAGATTCAAGAAGATAAAATTCCTCCTGATAAATGAATTATTTGCAAGTATATACTACAAATAATTGATTTTATTCAAATATTTATTGAACTTTTGTTACAAATTGTTACAATTGTAGTATCAGTGTTTCCCAATCAGAGAGTGAGTTTTTGTATGAAAAAACTTATGCTAATGGTGCTATTTGCGCTTGTAACAATTTTGCCTGTACATGCAACTATGATAATGATAGATTATCAGGGTGATACGATTGTGACCTCTAATAATATAGAGAGAAACCTGATAGTAAACAGTGATGATGGAGGGGATTATAATATAGCGGTGAGGCCTTTGCAGGAGGCTGTAACTAATTCTGAGGGAACTGTTTCGATACCTTTAGAGTATCTGTTTATTAATAATACGAAAGAAGACGTTTATCTCAAATATAATGAGTACTCCAATATTTTTTACGGATTAAATATGGGCGGTGTTGCAAAGAATATGACCGCAAAGATTAAAAACTATGGTATTGTGCCGTCGGGAGTTTACAATATCATGTTTGAAGTTCAGGCAACTGATGCAGAGAGCGGTGAAATTGTTTCTATGACTACATTCAATCTGCAATTTATAGTGCCTGTAGTCCACGAATTGAATACTTATTCAGAATCACCGAGGATAAACTTAAGCGGTTCTGATGTATTCAGAAAGAATTCCAAAACTCCTGCTGAATCTGCGCCTATGATTTATATCCGCTCTAATACTGATTGGATATTATCTATAGATACAACTGATTTTGAAGATGCGGCCGGTACTTATTATGTAAGGACAGTATCAGCTTCTGGCGGTGTAACGAATAGGCTTCAGGAAAATGCTCTTATTACGCCGGGAAAAGAAATTATTCTCGCAAGAGGAAAAGCTCCTGCTGAAAATGAGTTTGTTTCAGTGGAATTTTCGGTTGAAAATCCGAGTGGAAAAATAATTCCAGCAGGAAATTATCAAAACCGTGTAAAGTACATATTAAGGGAAGGAGAGGTTTATTAAGCCGGTATGAAAAAGAAACTGTTAGGTATAGTGTTTGCATTGTTGATTGGAATCCCTGCTTTTGCATCGATTACTGTTTCACCGACAAGATTAGAGATAAACGCAAACAAGGTTAAGAATAATTATTTTACAACTGCTGTTGAGATAAGAGGCGGGAATGAGCCCATGCGTTTCAGGGCTTATCCTGGTTATTTCAAGATTTCGGATAAAGGGGAGATGATTATGCTTGACAGCTCCTCTGATCCGCACGATATTTCCGGCAAGGTAAGATTTGTTCCGTCTGAATTCACGATTCCTGCGGGCAAGTCACAAAAAGTTCGTGTAAATATTGCTAATATAAAAACACTGCCTGATGGAGAGTCAAGAGCTATTTTGTATATAGAAGACGTTAACGCAAAAGAACTCAGCGTTCCTTATTCAGGAGGCAGCGGTATTGGCGCTCAGCTGCTTTTGAAAACCCGAGTTGGTATTCCTGTTTATGTTGATAAAGGAAACTTCAAAAAGCAGGCTGATATTGAGTATTTCAATATTGTAAAAGGCAAGGACGGCTTGTATACAGAGATGAAAATTTTGTCGACTGGGAATAGTAAAATCCGCTACAACGGTACTTTCCAGATAGTACAGGATAAAAAATTAATCGATGAATATCCACTGGATGGAAAAGTTGTAGGCGATAACAACAGTTATGTTGCAAGGCAAAAAATAGAGACCAAGAATATAAAAGGCCCTGGAGAATATACTTTAAGGCTTGTATTCACATACTTTGACGAAAATGGCAACAGAAAAAATATAAAGAAAGACGCAATATTAAAAATCACAAATGAAGTTTAACAAAGAAAGGAAGGTACCCCAAAATGAAATTCAAAAAACTATTACCAATTGCCTTAGCGCTCATGCTATGTACATCGGCAGGTGTATATGCAGCAGGCGGCGCTGATGCACAAAGCTCAGATACGGCAGTTTATACGCTAAACCTGGCAGACTATCTGAGAATAGCAACCACAACAGACCCATCACCGTCTGAGGTATCATATGGTACAGAATACAGTTCTGCAACAATTGATACTGCAATGACTGGTGTATTCAAGGTTATTTCAAACAACAGAACCCAGGATTTCTATCTCCAGGGAACTTGCCCGACTTCAGGCAGCAGCAATACACCGTGCCTATATGGTGCTGATGGAGATTGCAAGAATCTGAAAATGGTGTTTACAAAGACGGATAATCCGCCGCAGTCAACTTCTGTAACCAATATTACAGGAGGTTCTCCAGCAACTGGAGATAACCCGGATGCAATCGGATTTAATTTAACAATTACTTCGGCAAGAGAAGATGGGCCTGATGAAAGCTTGACTGCTGTTTGGGATACAAACAAGGTTAAATACACAATGAACAACGGTATTGAAACATTTACTTGTACAGTATCAGGCTCTAATGACACCAATACATTCTCGACCCACGATACAGACGGTCAGTATCAGGCAACATTAACAATGACAGAAACCGCAATATAAGGTGAAACTTGAAAAATCATAAATTAACAAAATCGTTAATATTGATAATGTCTGTGCTCTTTGGCACAGTAAAAGCCTATGGCTACGCAGAAGTTGAACAGTCCGTAACAACGGACGTTCAACCTTCCGTAGCAATCTCTAAAACCGTATCACAAGAAACTGGATCAATAAATCCCACAACTGGTACAAATACTGGATTAAATGCGTCTTTCAAAATCCAAACAAACGGTACGGATGAGAATTATGACTTCATAGTAGGCTCAACAATATTAACAACAGACGGGGAGGTTTCTGCATATGGTCAAAACGGATGTTTGCTTTTTGGAAACACAGTATCGCTTCCAACGAAATCGGCAATAGAGAATGCAAAAACCGGCGGGAATAATAATAGTAATGTAATTGCTTATCCAGTAACGATGAGTATTACAAACCCGATGAGCGTTGATTTTACGAGTTCCGCAACATATGGTGAGTGCTGGAGTGTGAAAGTTAATAATAGCCAGGAAGGTACATTAAGCCAAACAATCGGGCAAAATCCTGTAAATAATACATATTCAATCGGCCAGGATGAAGCCGGTGCTTATCGAGCAACGGTTACATTTACGGCTGTTAGTAAATAATAATTGTTAAATAGAAAACAAGCAGGTTAAGGAAAACTTGCTTTAAAAATAAACAGGGAACAGTAGAAAGTTTATCTTTCGAACAAAAAAGTAAAAATAACGAATGTTAAATAGAATCAAATACATAATTATAGCGGTTTTAACCGGCATATATCTCTGCCAGCCGTCATTTGCAAGTGATTCAACAATTTCATACATAACAATTAACGATAAGGTTTATGAAGATGTGGAAATCATGATAGGTGAGGGTTCAGAGATACTTGTGCCTTTTAAGCAGCTTGCGGATTTATTTGATATTCATTATACGGCTGATAGAGTAAACCAGATTATTAACTTCACAACCTATGACGGTCAAAACGGTATAATAGATAACAAAGGGGTTTATATTAACAATCTTCTTACCCAGAGCAGAACCCCGATATTTTTAAGACAAGGTCTTATGGATAATGTAATGAACGAAGCTTTTATCCAGGCTTCTACTGCCGAAAAAATTATGGGGATAAAGCTTGTTACTGATTATTCTTCGCTTACAATAAGTGCAGAAGTCGGACGAGATGTACCGATTCTTCATACAAGTGCAAATACTCTTGTTGACGATAAAGGGCCAAAAGCTCATCCAGATGTAGTTTTGCCTAAAAAGAACGGAATAATTTCTTTGAATAGAATCGGGCTTCATAACAATATGATTAACGATAATATGTCTACAAAAGGACTTAATTATCATAATATAAACGATACTATCTCAGGAAACACAGCTCTAAGTTTTTCCGGCAACGCTTTTGGCGGAAAATACAGAACAGAATTGAATATGTTTCATTATCGTCAAGATGCGTTTATGTTTGGCGGTTTGACAGCTACTTATATGAACAGTATCAAAGACAAAGAGACCGGCAAAGAAAAGTATTATTACGAATTGGGTAAAGTAAAAGGCCGGAGTGATATTGACGCTCAAATCGGTACAAATATTTTTGGTGTTCAGATTTGGAACTACGATTATGACAAAACTCCTCCATATAAGCTTAACGGATATGTAAAACCTACAAGCCTTGTAAGAGTAACGGTTAATGATAATGAGCCTGTTACGGTTAATACTTATGCCGGATACTGGTCGCTTAATGAAGTTGTACTTCCGGCAAAAATAGAAAAAATTAAGATAGAAGAGATTAACGAAGACGGGACGATTGAACTTGTTAAAGAAGAAAAATATTCACTCTATGGAGATAGGCCTTTTGAGAAAGAACAGAGAGGGTCTGTATTTGCCGGTGTCTGGGGCTATCAAAACAGGCTTTTTAGAGAAGGCTCTAATATCTATAGAGGGAACAACAAAAAGGTAGCGGCCGGAGTTGATTATCAATACGGTATAAAGGATAACGTAACCTTTGAATCAAGACTTACTGGAGATAAGATTTATGATAAAAACGGAACAAGCGTTTTTTATAGAATCCCGACGAATGATACACTGCTTGTATCAGGTACGCAAAAGAATGTAAACTATATAGAAGGTGCAACATCTCTAAACAGTATTGAATACATAAGTCCTAAGGATCCGAACCTTAAACTTCGTGGTACGGCAGGCGTAAGTGTTGCACATGATGTCAGAGAAGAGAATACTCATGCCGGTTATATAGTAAAAGGTACGGGTGAATATTCTAAAGATTTGACCAAGTATAAATGGAAAATATTTAAACCTAAAAGCGCTAACACAAGAGTGGAGCTCTTTAATACTTCTCCAGATTTTTATATAGCGAGCTCTGATTCTACTTCGAAAAATGACCGCACAGGAGGACGTGTTCAAGCAGGTTTAAGTTTTAATTCAACTAACGTAAACGGCGGCTACAGCCGGTATTATTCTAATATGAATCATAGATACAAAGGCGGCACGATAGTTTTTGATGAAGCAAATATAGGTGCTTCGACTAGAATTCCAAAAGTTGCGAATGTAAGATTTAATACTTTCTTTAGGCGAGGCGAAAACGATTTAGGCAGAAACAAAAATTATTACTATGATTTTAATGTTTCACGTGATATCAAAAAATGGGCAAAAGTAGAAGCCGGAAGACGTGAAAGCGTTTATGATACTAGATATGACAGCCCTGATACGCTTAATAGAAACTACAATTCTGAATATTCTGATACTTATGCGATGCTTCATCTTCCGATTCCTAATAACAAAGGTAAAATTCAATTCGGGCATAGTTTTGTTAATTATGAAGCATCCGGCTATAAGAATGATTACAATATGTTTCGTTTCGGTTATACATTCCCGACTTGGAAACGTCTCACTTTAGGATTGGGATGGGGCTTTAGGTACCACGGCCAGGGCGGTAATGATTTTAATGTAAATATAGGTTATCGTGCAAAATCAGGCCAGATGATTACTCTCGGATATCAGTATTCAAAAAACGGTGGATATTTCTTAGATAATATGTTTATGCCGACTACAAGCAGGCATTCTATTAACTTTATCTTTAATGATGCATTCCAAGTATTCCATCACGGGTTTAAGTCTGTCGGGGATGATGATGAAGATAAGGGTATTTTTGAAGCTATTGCTTTTATTGATCTTAATAAAAACGGGAAATACGATAAAAAACTCGATATCCCGGTTAAAGATATCCCGCTTATAACCAGTTGGTCAAGCGAGCGAGAGTATACTAACAGGTCAGGAAGAGTTGCATCTGCTACTCTTTCAAGCGGTGTTTACACGGTAGCGCTTGATATGGATTCTCTGCCTATTACTGTAGCGCCGCTTACTAACGATTTGATTTCTAAAACAATCAAGATAGATAAAGGGCTTACAACAAAACTGGAACTTCCGCTTGCAAGTACTGTAGGCTCAGTTTCGGGTGTGCTTAGAATCTCGGATGATTTTGAACGTGATTTGAAGATTACCGATTTTGTTGTAGTAATTCTCGATATGGAAGGCAATGAGGTTAATTATTCGACAGTAGATTCAACAGGCCAGTTCTATATTTCAGGGCTTGCGCCGGGAAAATATACCCTCAAACTCGATGAAAAATTTATTGATGCTTATGGGCTTGAAAAATTGCCGGATAAGAGTGAGATAAGCATTTATATTCCGTATGACTACCAAAACCCGACGGATGTCAAAAACCAAAACTTAGAGTACAAAACATTGTCTCTATAAACAAAGTTCTATTTAACATAAAACACATATGTGTCTATAGCTGCTTTAATAGCAGCTTTTTTTTTATAGCTATACTCCTCTATAAAATCAGCAGCAGTTTATTCCTCGTCAAGGCTCAAAACTGCCATAAACGCTTCTTGAGGAACCTCGACTCTGCCTATTGCTTTCATTCGTTTTTTACCTTTTTTCTGTTTTTCAAGAAGCTTACGTTTACGAGAAATATCGCCCCCGTAGCATTTATCAAGAACGCTTTTTCTAAGAGCTTTAATATTTGTTCTGGCAATAACTCTGCCGCCAATTGCTGCTTGAATCGGAACTTCAAACATTTGGCGCGGAATTATCGTTTTAAGTTTTTCTGTAAGTTTTTGACCGATATAATAAGCATTATCTTCGTGGCAGATTACAGACAAAGCATCAACAACTTCGCCTGCTAGCATTACATCGAGTTTTATAAGCTTTGAACGCTTATAGTCTTCAAATTCGTAATCAAGACTGGCGTATCCTTTAGAACGTGATTTCAACTGATCATAAAAATCAGTTATGACTTCACTTAAAGGTAAATGGTAGATTAAATCAACCCTTACTTTGTCCAGATAATTCATATTAATAAAGATACCACGCTTTGTTTGGCACAAATCCATCAAAGTTCCGACATAATCATTTGGAGTAATTATTGAAACTTTAACATAAGGTTCTTCTATATAATCCCTGTATTGTGCGGCCGGAAGATTTGCAGGATTATCAATTTCAACCACCTCGCCGTTTGTTTTATGTACACGGTAAACAACTGATGGTGCTGTCGTAACAATTGAAAGATCATATTCTCTCTCCAATCTTTCCTGAGCAATCTCCATATGCAGCATTCCCAAAAATCCGCACCTAAATCCAAAACCTAAAGCACTCGAGGTTTCTGGCTCAAAAGTAATTGAGCTGTCCGAAAGCTTTAGTTTTTCCAACGCTTCTTTAAGTTCGTGATAATCTTCATTATCTACAGGATACATGCCGGAAAATACCATTGGCAAAGCTTCTTTATATCCTGGAAGAGGTTCAGATGCCGGATTGCTGACATGTGTAACGGTATCGCCAACAAACCTTGTAATTTCTTTGATTGAGCCGGCAAAATAACCTACATCGCCGCAAACAAGCTCATTTACTTGAACTCTGTGCGGTGTTAAATATCCGAGTTCCACAATTTCATACTCTTTCCCCGATGCCATAAATTTAACTTTATCGCCAAGTTTCATTTTGCCATCCATAATCTTAAAGAAACAAAGGGTGCCTAAGTATGGATCATACGCACTGTCAAATACAAGTGCTCTTAGGGGTTTATCAGAAGTATTAGCAGGAGGAGGCACAAATTCTACAATAGCTTCCAATACTTTATCTATGTTTAACCCGGTCTTTGCACTGACAGGAATTGCCATAGAAGTATCTATGCCTAAGATTTCTTCTATCTCCTCTTTAACCCTTTCAACATCGGCAGAAGGCAGGTCAATTTTATTTATAACAGGAATAATCTCCAGATTCTGTTCGATTGCCATATAAACATTTGCTAAGGTCTGAGCTTCAACACCTTGAGTCGCATCAACGATTAGCAAAGCTCCTTCGCAAGCCGCAAGTGAGCGTGAAACCTCATATGAAAAATCAACGTGACCTGGTGTGTCAATAAGATTGAAAATATATTTTTGTCCGTTTTGGGCAGTATAATTCATTCTTGCAGCATTAAGCTTAATTGTAATTCCACGCTCTCGCTCTATATCCATTGTATCCAAAAGCTGCTCCTGCATATCTCTCTCGGCTATTGTGCCGGTAGCTTCCAAAAGCCTGTCTGCAAGAGTAGATTTCCCGTGATCAATGTGAGCTATTATACAAAAGTTTCTTACGTTATCTCTATATTCCATAATAACCTTATTATACATGAAAAAAGCTCAGTGAGATAAGATACAATTATAAAAGGAGCGTATAATTTTTACGCTCCTTTGTTTTTTCTAAAATGTATACTTTGGAATTACAAATGTTTCATTGTTTGCATCTTTTTCTACAAACTCAAGATAATATTCCATCGCTTTATCTTTTGAATTATTGTAGAACTCGCTAGATATAAGCTCTTTATGTAATTCGGTTCTCTCTCCAGAATAGTTGCCTAAAACACGGGCAAATTTTTCAATATCTCCAAGTTCTTCACCGCCGCCGTATGCTTTAGTTTTAGCATCGGTTCCTGACGGGCGTATCTCAATGTATTTATCTGCAAACTGCAAATACGTACCGTCGCCTACAAATTTTACTGATTTAAGATTATCAAAACTCAATTCTGCAAAAGCACCATTCAGAACTTTTTTAACAGACTCAATATCTGCAATTCCTTCTCTTATAGCTATTGCAAGCGACAGATAGAATAAATCGTTCTTTGTCCTCTGTTTTTCACCTTCAACTTTAGCAAGTTTTAACTTCTCTATATCGGGCTCCGACTCGTTATAATAAGCGATATCTTCTCTTACATCATACTTTGCTTTAATATTATTTTCGTCAAAAATTTCTGTAAGATATTCAGATAAAGTCTTATTATCTTCTTCCAGTTTCGCAGCAAGAGAGGATGCTACAATAATAGCTTCTGTAGCGCTTTTTTCTCTCATCGCGATAGCTTTTCTGCCCGCAAGTGACTCGATTAAATCTTCAGAGCCCATAATCATACCGCCGGATTCTTCGCCGCCGAAGATTAATCTAGGCTGAACTCCGAGGTTAACTGAGTTTCCGAAGACATCGTCAACAACCACCTCTTTATCGGGGTTATTCTTTATCTGGAGTTCTACTTTTTTCATAATATTAGCAATCTCTTTAAACCCGACAGGAACATTTACAACCTTAATTCCGTGAGCTTTTGCCCA
>CALUSJ010000007.1 GCA_944323405.1 Candidatus Gastranaerophilales bacterium | reverse complement strand
GCCGTCGACAAAAGACGGAGCAAGACCTGCCTTTTCCAGAACAAAAGATGCAAGTCCGCTCGTTGTAGTCTTGCCGTGTGTTCCCGAAAAACCTATAAAGCATTTGCCATCTTTTTGAGCAGAAAGTGCAATTTCTTCCAACAAATCAGAGCGGTGGTAAATTTTTAAACCAAGCTCTTTCGCCCTGATTATTTCAGGATTATTATCTTTAATAGCGCTGCTTTTTATAATAACCGCATCATCCGGCACATTATTTCTATCATGCCCGATAAAAATCTTTGCGCCCAAATCCCTTAATTTATCTATATACTTGCTGTCACAAATATCAGAGCCTGAAACAGTATGTCCATCCTCTAAAAGATACTTAGCAAGCCCGCTCATCCCGATACCGCCTATTGCTATAAAATGATATTTTCCCATGACCTCTCCAATTCCTGAAACAATTATAGTATAAAGGTGAGCACGTAATCAAGTAAATAGTTAACTCATAAAATCAGCATCCCAATAAAAAGGACTACATCCTCTGTATTAATTATATTATACGCACCTCTTTAAAAATTTCTATGCTTGTTTATCAAGTTCTTGCACAGGTTGTATATCAAGCTTGGATATAGTACGGGAAGCCTTTGCAAATTTATATGTTCCAGGAGGTGTTGTTACCGCCAACGATGTTATAAACCCAGCTGCAAGCCCGACTACTACACCTGCTACCGTAGAAAGAACTCGCACTAAAGTAGAAGCCTTTCGTGTCAATGCAACAGGTATAATTATACCAGCTAAAGCCCCAGACCCAGCTATTAAACGTGACGTATTACGTCTCTTTTTAATATCCTCTTCTGAAGAATTCTCTGCTACATATTTTTGAATCTTTGGTGCTGCTTCCATTATTTCTTGGTATGATTTTTCAAATTTATCAGAATCTTTCCCTGCAACACTCAACCTGCCAGCTTCCTGGCCGCTTGAATCAATTACTCGATATATTGCTCTGCCATTTGTTGTTGTGCCAACACGCTGTATATTTCCGTAAGAATTTTGCTTAAATCCTGGTATTCTTAAATCAATTCCATCAGCCATAACACCGCCTCCACACTTTGTATAATACACTACTTATATATTAATATAAAAGTAATAAAACTCAAGAATTTGCTATTTTGTAACAAAATGTGAAGGCCGTATTTTTAATCAGCATAACAAGATAATAAAAAATTACCTCTTAATTTATTCAAAGCACGCATTTCCGTTTGCCTGATACACTCTTTAGTAACACCAAAAAGTTTGCCTATATCCTCAAGAGTAGTTCTAGCAAAATTTTCTAAGCCAAACCTCATCTTTATCACAGTTTGTTCTCTTTCTTTTAAAGTAGAAATTACGCTGCTCAACTCTTTTTTTAATTGCTCATATTCGATGTTTTCCTCTATGTTCGTTTTTTCATCCTCTAAAACATCTGCTACATATAAATCGCTGCCATTTTTTCCTTCAAAACTGCCCTCTATAGACACAGTTGTTGTATAGGCAGCTAAAAATGTATCAATCTTTTCCGGCTCAATATTCATTTTTTCTGCTACATCTTTATTATTAATTTGACAATTATAAGTTTTTTCCATCTCTGCCTTAACTTTAGAAAACTTAGATAATGTCTCTTGTATATACACTGGAATCTTCATGCAATAAGACTGCTCCGATATAGCCTTAAACATCGCTTGCTTAATCCACCAGCTTGCATATGTTGAAAAACGATAACCCAATTCTGGATTAAATTTCTCTACCGCAACCATTAAACCTAAATTTCCTTCCTGAACCAAATCAACCAACGGTAATTTTGATACGTGAATAGCCTTTTTAGCTATCGTAAAAACTAATTTAAGATTAGACTGAACCAAAAGTTTTTTTGCTTCTTCATCACCATTTTTTGCTTTTCTTGCAGCATTTTTTTCTTCTTCTGCACTTAGATTTCTAAAGCTATTAATTTTTTTAAAATAACCTCTTAATTCCTCTGGCATAGAAGAAAAAATAGATACACTGCTCCTCTGAGGATTTGTTGTTTTTTTCATTTTAATAACTTGATCTTTCATACTGTAACTCCTATAAATGTATATTTTTGAAACACATAATCAAATCTTATATATTCATAATATATCAATTGTATATATTATTCAATACTTTTGTTAAGTTTTATTACGAAAATAAGCCTAATTTTGAAAAATTTTTACAAATCTTAATATTTTTTAGAAAAATGAAACTATAAAAACACAGTTATTTTTATTGCCCTAAAGCTCAATTGCTTCTTTTCATTCTTATATTTGTAAAAAAGATGCGGTTCGAGAAAACCTCAAACCGCACCTATAACGAAAGGAGATAAGTAGAATTACCCTAATACTTGTTCCAAATTACCGAGGATACCTTCATGGCTTCCGCCGCAATTACATTCACAAGTTACCTTACCGGTTACATCAACTTTTACCTCGTGGTCTTTTATCGCAGCTAAGATGTCATCCAGTTTTGCCATCAAATCTGTATCATCATATTTATTGTCTTCGATGTTACTAAGAACATTAATGATAGTATCCATTTTTTCTAATATTGCCTTGTCATTTGCATTTGATATGTTCTTGAATTCGTTCAATGCGTTCAGGATAGCTGTTGTATTGGCATCATTCTTATCCATTTTGGCAAGAATTTCTTCTTTAGCTCTTTCAATAGTAACATTGATAACATCCATTTTGCCGTCTATACTTGTCAATAAGTTATTATTATCCTCAGTTAAATCTATCAACTGCTTAAGCATACCCTCAATAGATGATAAATCAACTGTTCCGCCTTGACCGCCTCCGCCTTCAATCTTGATGTTTGCTATAGCATCAATAATTGCTTTAGCTTCTTCGGCTCTATTAGCATCCATATCATCGAGTTTAGCAAGAACTTTGTTGATTAAATCCATAACAGCTTTTCCTGTATCAGAACCGCTATTTGCAACATTCAGGATTTGGGTCAGCTTGCCTGTAATTTCTGAGCCATATTTATTAACAGCATCAAGAATATTTTTCTGGAATTCTGCATCCTGATTTTGCATTTTTGCAAGCAACTCTGCTATTGAATCAAGCTTGCCTCCATTAGCTTCCTCAGCGGCAAGAATCTTATTCAAGATTTCTGTATAGTCAACACCGCTTGTGCTGCCTGAACCGTCAATATTCTTAAGGATATTCATTACATCCTGTTGGAATTTTTCATCTTGACTTTGAATCTTAGAAAGCAATTGAGCTATAGCATCTAGTTTTGCGTCACTACCCTTGGCTGTTTCAAGAAGTTCAAGAACAACATCACCATATTTAGAAACCATCTCAAGCACTTTTTGCTGGAATTCAAGATTTTGGTTCTGAATCTTGTTGAGGAAGAAGTTAACATCATCAATTTTATCACCATTTTGGCTGATAGCTTTAATAATTGCCTTGATGTCATCTTTAGAAACACCTTTTTCCATCATTTCCAGAAGCTTATTGAGCATTTTATTCGTAACATCAGCTTTTGCATTACCATCTTCTACAAGCTGTGTTAATTTCTCTAATGCATCTTTAACATCTTTATCATTATCGAATGATTCATTAATCTTGTTTATAATTGTATCAAGCTGCGAAACTATTGTATCAACATTAGTATCAATATTTGATAATAAATCAAGCATTTCAACAAGTTTTTCACTATCAGTTTTGCCTGATTGTTGTATTTCATCAAGTTTTACTAAAATTTCTGCCTGTATTTGTCCATTATTTTTAAGTTCAGTTAACAAATTATTAACCATTGAATAAACATCTGCTAAAGATTTATTACCTTCTTGGATGGCGGACAATATATTATTCAACTGTTCGCTATATTCAGGCATTTCGGCAACAAGAGAACTTAGGACATCAACACTATTTTGTAGCCCTATAATTGCCTCTAAGACTGCCGAATCATTAGTATTAATATCATTTCTTATATCTTGCAACAATTGATTATTTTCTGATATCGAATCAACCAGTTTTGTTAGAAGCCAGCTTTGATCTCCAACAAGCTCTTTTATATCATCAATAGTTGCGCCATTTTTAATTTCTCTTTCTAGAATTGAAGCTAATAATTGATTAGTTACCTCTTGTCCTTGGAGAAGAGCATCCAACGCTTCTTCTAGTGAACTATTTTGATTTATTACCAAGTTTACTTCTTGCCTGATCTCATCTTCAGGTGAACAGCTAGCTAACGTAACTACCGCTAATGTAGCAGGGATAATCCACTTACCAAAGCCGGCCTGCTGTACGTTAGCTTCTTTTGCATTCTCTGGCGTTTTATTTTTTTGATAAGCTGCAGCCAACCCTTTGCCAAATGAGCTTAGAGTACCTATGATATCTCCTTTGGAGAAAGCTTCCGACATTTCTTTTTTTGCATCTACAGCTTTATCATTATATTCTTTGCGTTTAGCTGCATAGTAGTTATCATCATGTTCTTCTATATTCACAGTTCTCTTATCACTAACAGTTGCCAAACGTCCGTCTTTATCTACAACAAAATGACGTCCTTCAAAGCCTTCCTGTTTTAAGAAGAACTCTTCTTTTAACGGAGTTCCGTCAGAAGCATAATATTTAAAAGAATCTTTACCAGAAGCATCTGTATAAACTTCAACTTTTCTTCCTGATTTTAAAACAAATGATTTATCTGGTTTCTTTGTAAAGCCATCTACAGGAGCACCTGGATCGCCTCCTAATTTTTCTAAAGCTTCTGCTTCAGATTTTGTAAGCCCTAGTTTTTGAGCTGCTGTCTTGAAGTCAACGCTATGCGTTTGTGCATATGCTTGTACCTCATTAAATCCTACTTTTGACATCATAGATTGTAACTCCTTTCTTTTATTTTCTTTAACAATACAATCCTACTTTTTTTATGGTTAACGGCATTTATTTGAAAAACTTTAGGATTTTTTCTCTTTTTGTTACAAATATTTACAATTAACAACTCAAATCAGCAGAAACAAAAGCTCTTACTTTTGTAAACATTTGTAAATATTGTTAAAAAAAAACTAAAGTTTTTCAAAAAAATGCCGTTAATAATAACAAGAAAATATAAATAACCATTGGAGGGATTATGTCAATTCAGAATTCGTTTAATCTAGATTATGCAATCAGTTCACAATCATACGCATACAAATGTTGGTACAATTATAATTATGGTAACAACACAATGGGGTTATCTGCACGTGATATAGGTGAGATAACGCAGGTATGGAATAGTGAACTCGCTAATTGGGATAAAGTTGCAACTGATGATGAAAATGCTTATGAAATAGAAGATGATGATTATACAGCTGCATATGAAAACGGACAAAAAACTGTAAAAGAAAATATTGGTAATGATGGCAGCACAGCAGGAATGAAAGCTTCAAGTGCTATATATACAGGAGCGAGCGCAGCAAGCGCTGGTTTGGTTGCTGCTGATGCAGTAATTAATGGTTGCACAGGAGCTACCAGTTCATATTTTGTTGTGGCTGCTCCACTTGCTTTAGCAACTGCTACAGCTTATACTATCCAAAAACCAAATAAAGAACAAAAAGATGCTTGCAACCAGCTGCAAAACGAAATGGCAAATTCGCAAATGTCACTTAATAATGCAGAAACAGCTATGGTTGAAGCTGAAAGTAATGTCGAAACATTGCAAGATGAAGCCGACATATACAATGAAGATGCTAATGAGCGAATAAAAGACGAAGTTGCTATAAAAGAAGAAAATCAAAGAATTTATGATAATCTTACTGCCAAAGCAGAATCTGGAGAGACATTGACAGAAAGCGAAAAAGAGCTTTTAAAAGAAGCTGGAGAAAATCTAACAAATAGTTTCAACACTAATATGGAAGCAATTGCTTCAGAAACCCAAACAAATGTAACCGAAATATATGATGAAATGGGTACTTATCAAGAATCTACCTATGATACAGCAGCAGAAACAATAGCAGAAGTTCAGGGAGTTACTGATTTTGCAGAGAGTTTAGATGAAGCAACCAAGAAAAACTGCAAAGCTCAAAAGGTAGCTCAATCAATAAATGCAGCGAGCGGTTCAGCTGCGGCGGCAAAAGCTGCTGCTGTAGCTGCTAGCGGCAGCTGGTTATTTGGTTCAACAGCATGGGCCTGGGCTTTTGTAGGCATAGGAGGCGCTGCAGCTACAATGAGCACAAAAGGTGCTAAAGAGCAAGGCAACTGGGCTGACGAAGTTCAAGTCGAAATCGATATGAGAAAACAAACTCAAGATATGCACGCTTTAACAACAGAGAAATTTGATGAGAGTGCAAACATGTATACGGATAATTTAGCCTTAACAGAAGAAAAAGAGCTTCTTATACCCGAACAAACAGAAGAAACAATGCAAGAAGCAGACTTACCTGATGAATCTGCAATTCTTGCAGCGACAGAATCTTCTGGAGGAGAATCAACAAGCAGCTTTGGAATTGCATCATCAAAAGAAGACTCTGAAGAAAAGTCTGGATTATTTGGAATCAGCAGCTCAGAGAGTGATAAAGATGAAGAAAAAAAACATATTACATAATCTTATAGAACATTCAAAAACTTATGAACCTGCGGTATAAGCCGGACTTTTGGATAAATATCAAGGCAAGAGTTCAAACACTTTTCCATAAAATCAGATTCGCAGCATAAAAATTTACCCTTCATACGCGGCTGCAAAATAAGTTCTATATCGTATTTCATACAGAGATTGCACATTTTGTCAATCTCTGTTTTGGTAATATTTTCATCAAAAACCGCTTTCGCAAAAACCTCTTTGTGAGAAGCAATTTCAAAAAACCTCTCATGCTCTTTCCAGAAATCCCTCATGCCTGTTGTACTTGGGATTTTAATATCTGCCGAGATATATGTTATATAATCAATTACCTGTCCAAGCTCACTATACAAAGTTCCGTTTGTTTCCAAATACAATGGCAATGGAGTTTTTTGAGCAAATTCTTTAATAAAATCCACATACAATAAAGGTTCTCCGCCCGTTAAAGATACGGAATGGCAGTTATTATTATTTTTAACATATTCTACAAGCTCATCTATAGAATAATCGTATGCTTTCTTTTTATCAAAATCGGTGTCACAGTAGCCACACTTCAAATTACAGCTGCAAAGTCTTATAAAAACTTGCTTATAACCCACATAAGGGCCTTCTCCCTGAATTGATGCGAATATTTCTTTTACTTTTACCAACTTATTCCAGTCTTTCTCTGATATTAGCTCTGGAAACCTCTTGTAACTTCTTATACAACCTTATTTCTTCTTCAGTTAAATCAGAAGGTATTTGGATTTCCACAGTTACTATCATATCACCAATTTTTTTATTTTGCTCAATACCACATCCAGCAAGTCTTATTTTCTGCCCATTTTTAGTTTTCGGATTAATTTTTAAAGAGACATTCCCATTTAAGGTCTGAACAGTTATATCAGCACCAAGCACTGCTTCATATGGAGAAATAGCGATTGTTTTTAAAATATTTAGTCCGTCAGTTTTGTAATTTTTTTGTTCTCTTATATGGATTGTTAAGTACAAATCCCCGCTATTTCCCCCATTTCTTCCCTTTTCCCCTTCTCCGGCAAGCCTTATCTTTGATTTATTCTTTATTCCAGCGGGGATTTTTACACTAAATCTTTTATACGTTGAGGTTTCGCCTTTACCTCTACAGTAAGCACACTGGGAGCCATTAACAAATTTTCTGCCATTGCATTTTGGACATACATCTGTTTGAAGCATATTTATTACTTTGGTAGTACCGCTAATTGCTTCAAATACAGAGATTTCAACATCTGAATAAATATCTTCACCTCGTTTTGGAGCTTTAGGTTTGTGTTTTGGGGCTGTTTTTGAAAACAAATTTTCCCAGCTAAAATTAAAATTTGTATGTGACTTCTTCGGCTCTTCTGTCGTTTTATAATTAGCTTTTGCGCTAGAAGCTGCCGAGCCTTTGGCGTATGAATAAAACCTTCTTGCAGTATCATAATCAGCTTTTTTGATTTTATCAGAAAGTATTTCATAAGCTTCATTAATTTCTTTGAACCTAGCAATCACATCAGGAGAATTTCCTGCAACATCAGGATGCCATTTTCGTGCCAGGTGCCTATAAGCACTTTTTATTTCGTCTTCTGTTGAGAACTCCGTAATATCCAGAATTTTGTAATAATCTTTCGTCATACCCAAGATTTAATGATAAGATTACAAATGTCAACAACCGATTGTATATAAAAAATTATCAGTTTACAAATCTTAATAAACGAGCAACTTTTAGTATTTATTTGTTTTAATACTATCGAAAGGTGTGTGTGTTGTGATGAATGTACAAAATGTAAATACTCAATCTCCAAATTTTCAAATGAAAATAAAAGGCTTGGAAAGCAGTTATTTTAGCAAAGTTCCTTCACAATTTAAGCGAGATTTACTATTAAAAGCAGAAAAAAATACGGATGATTTTATAGTAGAATTTATACCGACCGATGATAACTGGGTTTTCTTAAGAAAAATAAAAGATGGAATAGGAGCAATCGTTGACTATTTTCCAAACCAATATACGCCGGTAGAAATTATAAAAACATTTACCAAAGCTTATATCCCGGAATACAGAGTAATGGCAAAGGCTTTACGTGCCGAAACAAATAAAGATGAAGCACAAAAGTTTTACAGGGAGCATTCAAAAATTTAATTATCCCCATTTTTTTGTCTAAATACATAGGCCAAGATTTCTGCAACAGCTACGTACATATCAGATGGAATTACACCGTCGACGGGAACTGAGTTATACAAAGCTCTTGCAACAGGCCTATTTTCTACTATTGGAACATTGTTTTCTTTAGCAATTTCTCTTATTTGGAAAGCAAGATAATCCACCCCTTTTGCAACAACCATTGGAGCCGGAGCCTTTGTTTTATCATATTTTATTGCAACAGCGTAATGCGTAGGGTTTGTCACAACAACATCCGCAGTTGGCACAGATGACATCATTCTTTGGCGTGCCATCTGCATTTGGATGGATTTAATCCTTGCTTTAATCTTAGGATCCCCTTCCGTATCTTTGTGTTCATCCTTGATTTCTTGTTTAGTCATCTTGATAGATTTTTCGTATTCGTAATTCTGGTATTTTTTATCAAGATAACCCAAAATTAACATTGCAAGACACATATTAATAATCATGTTAATAAGAACAGAACCGAGAATATTCAAAGCAATAGGAATTTCAAGCCCGACTAAACCAAGCAAATCTCCTTTTCTGCTGTTAATAGCCGAATAACCACAAGCCC
The DNA here is from genome assembly GCA_944323405.1 of Candidatus Gastranaerophilales bacterium. Lineage (GTDB taxonomy): Bacteria > Cyanobacteriota > Vampirovibrionia > Gastranaerophilales > Gastranaerophilaceae > CAG-196. Next base: position 14,079 of record CALUSJ010000007.1, on the reverse strand, counting down.
CTACTATTACTATTTTTAAAATCGACTTTACAAATTCTACAAGAGATCGGGGTTCAAACGGGTTGAATATTCTTTTAGCATTCTGGATTAGCCTTCTTGGGGACAAGTTCTCAAGATTAAATTTTGCACGTTCAAGAGCAAAAACGTGCCCGACATCAAGCCTTATTATGATTATAGAAAAAATTAAAAGCAAGACAAAAAAAGGCAGAACGATAATTGCCAGATAATGAAAATAAGGAAGCAGCATGCCCATAATATTAGAGTTGTTTACAAGTGAAGGATCCAGATGCGAAAAACATTCCCGCATCATATTCTGGATATTATCAAGCATTCCATTCAAAAACATTGCTAATAATGCAATACCAGCCACCATAACAAGAGCGGAGTCCATATCTCTGCTCTTTGCGACATTCCCCCTTTCCCGTTCTTTGGTTCGCCGTCGGGTGGTGGCTTCTTCGGTTCTTTCAGCTGCTTCATTTCCCATCGACTATTATTATAACATTAACTTTTCGATGATGAAAAGGGAGGATGAATAAGTGAATAGGTGAAGGGTGACTAGTGACTAGTGAATAGTGAATAGTGAGTAGGTGAAGCGTGAAGGGTGAGGGGTGAAGGGAGCATTTTAGGGTTTAGAAGTTGAGGGTGAATAGTGCATAGTGAATAGTGAGTAGTGAATAGTGAATAGGTAAATAAGTTAATAAGGGCGTAGATCAAACAGTGCCTGACAAAAAACTGTCATTGCGAGGACGATTAGTCCGAAGCAATCCAGCTGAGTATTAACTATTACATTTTAATCTAAAATACAGTAATATTAGAATTTAGGTGAGTAGTGAATAGTGGCTAGGTGAAGGGTGAGGGGTGAAGGGTGAAGGGAGCATTTTAGGGTTTGGGTCAAGTAGTAGGTCAGGCATTGCCTGACAAAAACTAAAGGGTTTAGAAGTTTAGGAGTTTAGTGGTTGAGGAGAAGTTAAAGGGGATTCTTATTTTGAACTTTGTTTTATTGATAATAAGTGAGGGGTGAGTGGTGAAGGGGTAAATAAGTGAATAGGTTAATAAGATTTGTAGGTCAGGGAGTGTCTGATAAAAAACTGAGTGAATAAGCAAACAAAGTGGTGTCATTGCGAGGACGATTAGGACGAAGCAATCCAGCTGGTTATTAACTATTACATTTTAATCTAAAATATAAAAATATTAGAGTTGAGGTTGACTAGTGACTAGTGACTAGTGAATAGTGAATAGGTGAATAAGTAAATAAGCAAACAAGGTTCAAAATAAGAATATTCTTTAACTTCTTCTCAACTCCTAAACTCCTAAACCCCTAAACCCCTAAACCCTGCTAAGACTGTAGCTCAAGCATTCCCTGACTTCCTGTCATTGCGAGGACGATTAGGACGAAGCAATCCAGCTTTCTATTAACTATTACATTTTAATCTAAAATACAGAAATAGTACCGTTCTTTTTATTAAATAGAGTATATGCATAATGTTGTCTGTTATTCATAAATGAATAATATCAAAATATTAGAGTTTAGGGGGATTAGGTGAAGCGTGAAGGGTAATTAGTTAGTAGAACAGGCAATGACATAGGTCTGTTATTCATGAATGAATAATATCAAAATGTAATAGTTAATAATCAGCTGGATTGCTTCGTCCTAATCGTCCTCGCAATGACACCACACAGCTTGACCTAAACCCTAAAATGCTCTCTTCACGCTTCACGCTTCACCTATTCACTAGTCACTAGTCACTAACCCCTACAATAACTCTTTCAGCTAATTTTATTTTGCCTTGACTCCTTGTAATCTATTTAGCAAGGAGAAAAAAAATGATTAAATCTCTAGACAAAACCAATTTTGAAGATGAATTAAAAACCGGCCTAAAGCTCGTTGAATTTTACGCACCTTGGTGCGGTTACTGCAAAAAACAGAACGAGATTCTATCAGATATGGACAAAGTCTATATTGGCCAAGTAAATACGGACGAAAACGCAGAATTAGCCATCCGCCATAGTATCCATTCTTTTCCGACTTTTTTGGTTTTCAAAAACGGCAAAGAAGTTGAGCGTTTCAGCGGTTTAAGGAATAAATTTGATTTAATGAATATTGTATCAAAATATATTTGAGGTAAGAGATGAAAAAATTACTAATAGTAACTACAAACTATTCAGGCTGCGCTTGTAACAAGCCTTTTTGTGATTGTATAAGTGCGACAGGAGTATATTTAGAGGAATTCGCAGTTCCTTATCTTGTTTTTCAAAAATCGGATGTAGAAACTGTCGTTGCAAGTCCTCTCGGCGGATTATCACCTGTAGACGAAAACTCAATGTCTTGTTCCAACCCAGAAGAATGGGACGATTGTATAAAAATTTTGAGAGATACAAAAAAGCTTTCTGATTTATACTTAGAAGAGTTTGACGGGGTATATTTCCCGGGAGGGCACGGGCCGATGTTTGATTTAGCTGAAGATAAAGAGACTGCCCGGCTGGTCGAGTATTTCTTTAATTCAAACAAGCTTGTGAGCGCTGTATGTCACGGCCCAGCCGGACTAGTTAATGCCAAGACACCTGATGGAAAATCTATTTTCAACCAAAAGCGGGTGACAAGTTTTACAAACGAAGAAGAAGGTATTGTGAAGCTTAAAGAGCTTGTGCCGTTTCTTCTTGAAGACCGAATTAAAGAGCTTGGCGGGATTTTTGAAGCCGCAAAACCCTGGCAAGAGCACGTTATTGTTGACGGAAATCTTATTACTGGTCAAAACCAAAACTCAGCATTATTGATTGCCGAAAAAATTCTGGAATTCTTCAGCAAAACCTAATTACCAGAAAGCTTTTGGCATCATTCGCTTATACGTCCAGATTTCGGTGTTATCGTATTTGAGGCCGAATTCTGAGGCCAATTTCTCATCAACACCTATTGCACGAATCGGCAGGTTAATTCTTTCGCATGCCTGTTTAAGCTTATTATAGCCATTTATTACATCATCCTTTGTGGTTTCATCCCCCAAATGTGTATTAGAAATAACGCCCGTAAACTTTTTCCAGGGGCGTTTTTCTACACCTTCGGAAAACGTAACATACTCAATAATATTATCAACCGTAGAAGTTTCATATTTAGCAGTATTCACAACCAAATATATTTCAAGCTTCTTTTCCTGCTCTATATTGTTCAAAATATCCAATATATCAAGCCCGCCGGCACCGTAACCAACATCTATAATAATATCGCCGTCTTGCGCAAGACAATTAGTCTGAGAGGGTGTAACATAACTTGCTGCCTCTCCTAGTCCAAAGTTATCCGGCTGGGTTATGACATTTATTCCCATTGTCCGAAGCTCTTCTGCAATAGGCCGCAGCGTATAAGCAGGCTCTACAGTATCTAAATCAACCAGCGTTATTTGTTTGTTTAAAGCCGCATACTGCCTTGCTCTATTTATAGCTGTCTCAGATTTCCCGCTTGCGTATGCACCTGCATATACTTCTACTTTTCTATCAGTCAATTCCTTTACCCTCCCTGTTTCAAAATATGACAAAAATAAGCATATGACAAGCTATAGAGATTCAGGATTTTTATGCTAAAATGAATTTATGCTCAATAAAATAACCTCTATTTTTGAATGTTCCAGGGTCTTTTCTCTTCCTATGACTTTTATGTCATGGTTTGTTATTTTTATCTACTCGGCTCTTCAGGGAGGAAATATACTGCTTGGAATTATTGCTCTTATAGGACTCTGTTTTGCTCATCTGGCCGCAAATGTTCTTGATGATTATTTTGATTATAAATCCTTAATCAAACAAGTTAATTTTGATAAAAAAGAATACTTAAGAAATTCCCAGAAAACAAAATGCCGATACATAATCTCAGGCAAAGTAAAAGCATACGAAATTCTTATCATAGCCTTTGTTTATTTGATATTGGGCGGATTAATTGCAGGGTTTCTTTTTCTAAAATGCGGTATCGGTGTAATCTACTATACACTTATAGGACTTCTTATTGTTCTTCTATACTCCTTTATGTCAAAAGCCAGGCTTTCTGAACTCGCAATCGGGATTTGTTATGGCCCGGCTTTATTTGGCGGGGTTTATTATGTTATGACAAGAACATATTCTTGGGATGTTTTTTTGCTGTCTATCCCAACCATGATTATTACAATTGTTTTACTTTATATACACACAATCATGGATTATTATTTTGATATAAATGAAGGTCATAGAACAATTGCAAACTCTTTTTCCACGCCGAAGAAGTCTTTAATTGTTTTGAAAATCCTGCTTTTTGCAGCGTACCTATATCTTATATTGTTATGTATTCTAGACATTCTGGATTGGCAAGTATTTTTTGTATATTTAACAATTCCGCTTGCCATAGACTTATACAAATCAATGAAAGAATTCAGTACTGACCCGGAATCCATTCCTGAAAAAAAATGGTTTCATTTCCCGATGGAAAACATGATGAATGCTCCAAGCTTTATGATGCGCATATATCAATCCAGAAACTTACTGATATATTTTGCGCTTTTCCTATGTGCTGCTATTTTCCTTGGTCTGGGGCTCTAATTTCTGACTAATAATCTGATTGGCTATAATCATCTTCATCCTGCAATGAAGAAAGATCAGAAGAATAGCTGGCATCAAAATCTTCAGGCAAATTATCATTCTCAGGCCACATAGTCTCTTCATCAAACCTGCAAGCACTTAAATTTTCTGACGCTGAAAAGTCAGAATTTGCTAAGTCAGCACCTTGAAATACAGCGCCTGCCATATCAGCCTCTGAAAAATTACAATAATCAGCCTTTGAATAACTGAAATCCGTACCGTTTAATACTGATTCATTAAATCCGCATTCGACTAAGTTTGCCCGTGTAAAGTCCACCGATGTCAAATCACAAGCTTCAAACATAACTTCCGTCAAATGAGAATCCGCAAAAGAAGAAGAAGTTAAATCCACATTGACAAACTCTACGCCATCAAGAGATATCCCTGAAAAATCACTCTCACTCATATCCAGAGACTCTTTTGAATTCTTAACAGTTTCATTGAATGCTGGAACATCTTTGTACATTAAATTTATCAATTCTTCTTTTGTTAACATTTGTTTTATCCTTATCCTTTCAATTTTTTTAATTTACTAAATTTACTTCCATTGCCAATAATACCGCCTGTGTACGGTTTGTTACCTTTAGTTTCTTAAAGATACTATTCAAATGAGTTTTAACCGTCACATCTCTAACACACATTTTATCAGCAATTTCCTGATTGCTCGCTCCTTGAGCGACAAGCGCCAAAACTTCTTTTTCCTTTGGAGTCAAAGCATCCAGGTTAATATCTTTGTTAAGCTTCTTCTCTTTTGCGCCCAAACTCTCTTTTTGCCATTCACAACGTCTCAAAACAGCCTCTATTCTTGCAAGAAGATTGGGTAAAATAAACGGTTTTACTATGTAATCATCTGCTCCGATTTTAAGCCCGGATACAATCTTTTGGTCTTCACTCACGGCAGTAAGCATTATAATTGGCACATACTTAATCTTCTTATTGCTTCTGATTGCCTTTAAAGTATCCCACCCGTCCATATTCGGCATCATTACGTCCAGCAGAATCAAATCAAACTTATCTTCTTTTTCTGTAAGGATTTTTAAGGCTTCAAGCCCATCCAGCGCCACCGTAACATCATAGCCGTACATCGGAAGTGCGTCTTTGAGATACTTAGGATTATCATCAACAACTAATATTGAAGCCACACCGCCCATTATTACACCAACCTTTCCTTCAAAGCCTTTAGTGCCGCCTGAAGCCGGTCATCTACTTCCAGCTTTTGTAATATACTTGCGACATGCGCTTTTGTTGTATTTATACTTACAAAGAGTTCTTTGGCTATTTCTATATTGCTGTAACCCTCTGTAATGAGTTTAAGAATCTGCGTTTCTCGGCTTGTCAAACCGTAATCTTTTTCAGGCTTTGGAATATCTTTATCCTGCGCCCGTGTTGCAGCTTCAAGAACTATATGAGAAATAGAAGGGTCAAACCATGCTGCTCCGTCAAAAACAGATTGTACAACCTGAATTAGCCGCTTTGGATTAATTTCTTTGGAACAATATGCATTTGCACCGGCCTTCAAGCTGTTGAGAACTTCTTGATCATCGTTATGAGATGTTAGCACAACTATCTTTATATCTTTATTAAGTTCTTTAATATGCTTTGTTGCCTCAATCCCATCCATGCCGGGAAGCCCCAAATCCATTATTATCAGATGGATATCGTTATTAGAAGCAAGCTCTATACCTTTTTCGGCCGATTCTGCCTCATAAATCTTGTCAATAAATTCACAGCTCTCAAAAGCGGTCTTTAAACCGAAACGAGTTAATTCGTGATCTTCTACGATTAAAATGTTATTCTTCGTCATATATACTATGTCCCGGATTTACATCTGCTGCATAATCTGAATTGAGTCTTGAACATCTGATTAAAGATTGATCTGCCTGAGCATATTCACCTTTTGCTCTAAGTACAAGACTTAGATAATAATAATATTTAAAATTATTTGCGTCAATATAATAAGAATTATTTAGATAAGTAGTCGCCATTGTATAATTTTTATCTCTTATGGCAAGGTTTGCAAGTCCAAGCCAAATATCATTATTTGTGATATCAATCGATGCAACTCTGGGTAAATAATAATCTGCATTCTGAGGGAAAACTTGCAGCGAATCAACTAATAAATTTTCATCATTTTGGTTTTTCTTTAATAATTTTTCATACAGCTTTTTGGATTTTTTATCCTTCTCCATAGCTAAATAACTTTTTGCCATGCCAACAGAAGGCTCAATATCTTTTGTAAGCCGTTTTGCTTTTTTGTAATATTTCAAAGCTTCATCATATTTTCTGTTATCATAGCTCAAATCCGCAAGAGTTATCGCTGCAAGATAATTATCATTATCTTCTTTATAAGCACGCCCTGCAAACTCTTCTGCCTTCAATGGTTCGTCGTTTTCATAAAAAATCCTGCCTAAAAGAGAGAATATCATAGGACTATACTGTTTTGCGTGTAATATAGCTGTCTGCAACACTTTTGTTGCAAGAAGACTTTTTTCCTGCAAATGATAGTAATATGCGAGGTGATAATCCTTTAGCGCATCCTCTTTTGAGGTTTTATAGAGAATATATTCTTCTGCTGCTCTTATTTTATTCTGAAAATCTACAGTCTTGAATTCTTCTTTTTTAATCTTTGCCAGAAGCTTCAAAGCCTGCTTGGATTTATTAGAATCTGCAAGAATTTTGGCTTTTAAGATTTGATAGTTTACATTAAAATCATTCTCGACAATTGCATTATTAATATATTTCAAAGCTTGCTGCAAATCGTTTGATTTATAATATCCAAGTGCAATGAGATAATTCTTATAATCACTTTCTGCTGCGTGCGTACTGTTCAAAAGCTCAGAAGTCGTTTCTATTGCCATATTGTTGTATACAATATTTGAGTACGCATCTGCAAGATAGAGCAAATCCTTTTGGTTAATCATAGCAGAAGGATAATAATATTTTTTGATATCACTTACATATGAAGAAGTAAATCCATTGACATCAAGTTTTTTTATAAGAGCATCTGATAAATCAAAAAAACCAAATTCGGCCATTTTCATTCCGTAAACAAGGAAAACATAATCATCATGCGCTGCCCTTTGTATAAGGTCGTTAAAATCATCATAAGAAGCTTTAACGTTACTTTGAGCAAATCTATTTTCTGCGGAAGCATACTTAGCCTTAACAAAATTATCCTTTATTACCATATCCATATTTGCGGCATTAGTTTCGGCTTTTATTTTCAAAGGCTTAGATTCCGCTGCTATCACGGCGGGGGTGGATAACATCAGCAATAGGACTATTAAGTTTTTTAATACCTTGTTATTCATGCTCTAAATCTACACCTACATAATATTTATTAAACACTTGCAACAACTTGTTACTACAATTATTTACTATTGAGTAATATAAATCAAGTAGGTTATATTTTTCTAAAGTCTCTAAATCTTCTTTTTCAATAGTCATGTGGTTTTCAGTTACAAAAACCCCGACGATTTTGCTTAATTTTATCGCCAGAAACTTATCAACGACTTTCGGATCAAAATGCGAACCGGCTCCATTTTTTATAATATCAATAACTTTTTCAATCGGCATTTTATCACGGTAATGACGTTTAGAAGTTATTGCATCAAAAACATCAGAAACCGCCAAGATTCTTCCGCCAAACGGGATTTCTTCGCCTTTTAGATGTCTGTAATAACCTGTACCATCATATTTTTCGTGGTGCGAACAAGCTATTTCGGTTATTTGCTGAAAATCTTTTGACATATGGATTTTCTCTAGAATATGGTGGGTAATTTCCACATGCTCTTGAATATGTTTGTATTCTTCAGGCGTAAGCTTGCCTTCTTTCTGCAAAACAGAATCACGAATCCCGATTTTTCCGATATCGTGAAGCGCTGCGGCTTTTTCCAAAATATACAAATCGTTCTTTTCCATGCCGAATTCTTGTGCGATAAGAGAAGCAAACATTTTAACTCTGGAAGAATGGCCGGCTGTAATCTTATCTCTTGCATCAATAGAAGTTGCAAGAGTTTCAATAAAGCTGTCTAAGACAACTTTTTGCTCTTCAAGAAGTTTTCTTTGTTTTTCAAAGAGCTGCGCATTTTCTAATGAAATACCAGCACTGGACGCAATTGCAACAAGCAAATCCTCATCATCAGGAGTAAAGTATTCTCCAAATTTATTCAAAACCTGAAATACGCCGATTATTTCCTGATTAAAATTCTTAATCGGCATACAGAGAATAGTTTTGGTTCTATAGCCGGTCTTTTTATCGACGTCACGATTAAAGCGTTTATCTTTATATGCGTCTTTTATATTAATCGTCTCGCCGGTTTTTACAACATGACCTGCAATACCTTTATCAGCAGGAATTCTTAACTCTTTTGTATCAAGCCCTGTTGCAACTTTTGAATAAAGCTCATTGTTTTCTTTATCATAAAGATAAACAGTACAGCGGTCTGCATTCATTGCAGTTTTTGTTTCTTCTGCTATGGTTTTTATCAATAAATCAATATTTTTTTCTGCCGCAACTGCTTGACCTATGTTTACGAGCGCTATTAAGGGGTCTTTTGTCTGATTGTGATTGCTATAATGTGTTACAGCGGGGCATTTTAATAGAGAGTTTAATTTCTCAAAAAAATCTGTCTTTTGAGCTTTTATAGAATATTTACGAGCTTTATTGTAATTTATGCCGTATAAAGTCATATTTTTTTCATTGAAATTTACATAACCAAGAACCATTTCATATAAAATTTTGGTTATAGGCTCGTCAATTTGTTCAACAAGAAAAGATGCGTCATTCATAAATTGATAATAGTTGTCGTGTTCTTTGTTTACAAAAGCACCAAGAGCAAGCAAGGTAAAACAAATAGCTGTATCATTTTTGTAAATATCTTTATGCTTTTCTATTAACTCTTTTACTTCTTCATACTTACTATTAAGTATTTCTGAAACTGACTCATAAATAAAATTCTCTAAAGTCATTTCACCCTCTCTTATTTATTATATATAATATAATAAAATGAGCATTTTGGCAAAGGGGCTTGAGGAATAAGTTTCAAATCATACTCAATACCGCTCTTGTGAATGACTATGGTATAATAAGTCTATGGAGGCTTTTATGGAACTTGTTATGAACTTTGTTCACACCCATTCAATACTTTTTTCAGGCTTTATTCTTTTTATTGCTTACATTTTTATTGCAATAGAAAAGATTCCAAAAGTTACTGTAGCGCTTATAGGTGCTGCAATCACCCTGATTTTAGGGCTTTTAGGGCAGGATAAAATAGTTAACGGAAGCTTTAATGCGGGATATTTTATTAATTTCATTGATTTTAATGTAATATTCCTTCTGGTATCAATGATGATAGTAGTAGCAATTGCTTCAAGAAGCGGAATGTTCAACTGGGCAGCTGTAGAAATGCTAAAGTTCACAAAAGGCCGGCCAAAATTAATATTGGCTTCACTTGCCGTGTTTACGGCTATTGCCTCTGCTTTTCTGGATAATGTTACAACCGTAATCCTTATTATGCCTGTAACTTTTCTTATTGCTAAAGAATTAGAAATCTCGCCGATGCCATTTTTAATAACAGAAATATTGGCTTCAAATATCGGCGGGACAGCGACTCTTATTGGAGACCCTCCAAACATCATTATTGGAAGCGCTGCCGGGCTTTCATTTATGGACTTCTTACTTGAACTTACTGATATTGTAACCTTGATACTTATTGTTAATATACTGGTTTTAATGTTTTTATTCAGAAACCAGTTAAGCTGTAAAGCCGAAAATATGGAAAAAGTCCAAAAACTTGATAATTCAAACAGCATAACAGATAAATCTTTAATGATACGTTCAGGAATTGTTTTGCTGCTTGTTATTATAGGATTTATTCTGCACGATGTAATCCATATACAATCCTGCGTTGTTGCAATGGCAGGAGCGGCATTTTTAATGTTGTTTGAAAAACCTGACAAAATCTTTGAAGAAATTGAATGGAATACTATTTTCTTTTTTATCGGCCTTTTTATAATTATAGGCGGCTTGGAACATTCCGGCGGGATTAAGCTTATGTCTCAATGGCTTCTTGATATTACCGGCGGCTCTCAAAAAGCAACATCAATGATAATTCTATGGGCTTCGGGTATTTTATCTGGAATAATTGATAATATTCCTTATACAGCTACAATGGCACCTTTGCTTTTGGAGGTTCAGAATGTAATGGGACATGATTATACGCACCCGTTGTGGTGGTGTTTATCTTTAGGAGCTTGTCTTGGAGGAAACATGACAATTATAGGAGCTGCCGCAAATGTGATTGTTTCTGAAACAGCAGCCTCTGAAGGATATCCAATAACATTTATGTATTTCTTAAAATTCGGTGCATTGTCTACAATGATTTCTCTTATTCTAAGCACTCTATATATTTGGTTTAGGTTTTTAGTATAGCTAATATATGGTTTATTGCTTAAAGAAAGTTTACATGATATAATTTCGTTATGGATACTGGTGCCGATATAAAAAACAAGAGTAGAACAAAGAAGAAGGGAATGACGGCTCAAACAAGGCTTATTTTAGCCGGACTTGGCATAAGCACAGTTTTCATCCTCGCTTCTGCTGGATTTGCGACATACAGTATAAGCTTGAATATGAACAACGCTTATAAAAATTTTGCGCAAGTTTTATCTAAAACTCTTGCAATTGAAGGTATCGAGATTACAAAAGATGTTCCAGAACTTGCAAAGTATGACGCATTAAGAGCGAATTCCGTTTCTGTTTTAAACAGTAACAGCGATATCGCATTCATTGTTTTTAAGGATAACAAATCCAAAATTATTTATTCAAGCAAAGACGATTATTCCAAACAGGCAGAGAATGCACGAATTATAGTAAGCTCGCCAATGGAAATTAAAAATGGAGCAGAATCAGTTATGGTCGGCTCTGTAGAAGTTGGATTAAGCGGAAACATTATGGACAAAGTTTCTACAACATCCAATACTTCTTTAGCAATAGTATTTTTACTTGCCTGGATTGTAATTGCAGGAATAATTTATATGAACTCTTCTATTATTACAAGAGAGTTGAGAAAGCTTTATCAGGGTGTTAAAAAGATTTCGTCCGGCGAATTCGGCTATATGATTGATGATAAGGATGTTGATAAAGAAGTAAAAGAACTTTATGCAGCGTTCAATGATATGTCCGAAAAATTAAGCCGATATAATGAACAGACGATAGAGAGTTTGACTTTTGAAAGAAACAAACTTGAGTCTGTTTTAATGAGCATTGTTAACGGCGTTGTTGTATGCGATAACCACGACAAAGTTATAATGGTCAATAATTATGCAAAGAAGCTTTTGGAAGTTGATGAAAAAGATATTCTAAACACTCAAATCCAGCAATTTTGCGATTCAAGCGGAGAATTATGTTTTGCAGATAAGATTACACAATTTAAAGATACACCGCTTGATGATGACGGCACGCCGGTACCGTTTAATATAGAAATCGACAGCCGTATTTTAAAATGCTTAATTTCCCCGATGTTTACCCGTTCAAACTCTTATGTGGGGTATATTATCGTTCTAATTGATGTTACGAAAGATGTTGAGATGGATCAGTTGAGATCTAATTTCATCTCTAATGTCTCACACGAGCTTAGAACGCCAGTTACAGTATTAAGAAGCTATATTGATACTTTATATAATTTTGGGAATGATTTTGATTTTAATACTCAAAGAGAATTTATCGGAGTTATGAACCAAGAAATTATAAGGCTTAATCGTATGGTAAATGATATTCTTGATTTCTCAAGATATGAGGCACAAAATATCAAACTTGAAAAAACTAAAACAAATATTATGGAAATCATTGAAGATGCTGTTAATCAAGTACAAGTTCTTGCAAAAGAGCACGATTTAACGATTTCTATTATGAAAGAGCCGGATTTGCCGGAGATTTATGTCAATATTGATAGTATTTCAAGGGCGTTTATGAATATTTTATCGAACGCAATCAAGTATTCGCCTGATGGAAAACGTATTAAGGTGCGTGTTGAACGCTCTAGAGACGGTGAGTATGTAGAAGTGAGTGTTGAAGATCAGGGGCCGGGGCTTTCTGAAAAAGACCAGAAAAAAGTATTTGACAGATTTTATCGTGTTGAGAATGCGACCCATACGGTTAAAGGCACGGGGCTTGGCTTGCACCTTGTTAAAGTAACAGTCGAAAAACACCATCAAGGCCAGGTTTTTGTAAACTCAAAAGAAGGCGAAGGTTCTACATTTGGATTCCGTCTGCCTATTAATCCGCCTGTGGAAGAGGAAGAAGAATATATCCCCAAAAATATGCTTCCTGCTGAAAGTGAAGCCTAGTTAAGAAAGATTACACCATACCATCAAAGTTTCCTGCAAGGATTTTTAATGCATTATCTTCGGCTCTCTGTGCTCTATCCAGTGCTTCTTGAAGCCCTGAATTATCAAAAGTTTTTTGGATATTAGCGGCTGCTTGAGACGGAATATACTTCCGTTCGTTTTCTTTTTGGTGAGCAGGTTTTGGTATAACATTTTCTGAAGATGGAATATAAGTATAAGTATCAATTGAACCCTTCTTAAGCGGATGCGGAATTATATTTTCAGAAGAAGGAATGTAGGTATAATTATCTACTTTTTCTTCTTCTGGTTTCTGAGCCGATGTTTGAGGATTAATTACTGGCTGGACTTCGCTGCTAATATCTTTACCTACAGTTTCACTCCCGATTTTACTTTCGATTTTATTCCCTTCTTTACCCCTTGTTGATAGCATATTAGCCTGTTGATTTTGAACAGACTGAATCTGCGGCTGAACAGCTCCGTATTGCTTAATCCTTTGAGCTTCATAAAGTCGTTCATTAAGGTCTTTTCTCAAAAATTGCTTTTGAGCTTTCTTTTCGTCATCATGTTCTTCATGTTTCATGGCATCATAAGATTTTCCGAAAATTGCAGTTGAACCTTTATGAATAAGGGCATCTAATACTTCGGTTGAAATAGCTGACCAAAGTGCAAATCTCATCGGAACACCGCCAATATTTCTGAAAATATTCGGGAGTTTTCGTCCTGCATTTGCAGCGATATTTGAACTTCTGTACGGTTTAAATGTTTCCAAATCCATTGTTAAGAACTGTCCAAGCTTTCTTATACCTTTAGTAAAGATATTCTGGTCTTTAACCTTAAGCATATCTTTAAGGGCTTTTTTAGCTTTTTTGTAATCAACTTTTGACTTAAATTGACCACCCTTAGCTTTTTCATTAAACTGTTTAAGAGCTTCTCTAAATGCTTCAACCTGCTCTTTAGTCATGCCGGCATATTTAACACCGCCCACTGAGTGCATCATCCTTAAAGCAAGTGGGAATGTTACAACCCAGGACATAGACTGAATAAGGCTTCCCATAAATGTTCCGACTTTTTGGTCTTTATCTGCTTTTCTTGTATTCATAGCGACTTCAATTAACAAAGGAGCAATAAATAGTAACA
>CALUSJ010000006.1 GCA_944323405.1 Candidatus Gastranaerophilales bacterium | reverse complement strand
CAAAAACAGGTTCTTGTTAAATTTGAACAGGATTTGAATAATATGATAGAAAATAAAAAAGTCTTAAACAATGAACTTATTGTTCTTTTAGGGCTTAATACCGATAAAGAAATCGAACATGCTTCTTTCGATACAATATCTTATCCTGAAGCACCGGAAGCTTTATCAACTACGATTATTAAATACCGTCCGGATTTAATCAGTTCTGAAAATTATGCCCAGAAAGCAGGGCTTGATGTAAAAACCGCAAGACGGGATTTCCTCCCGAAATTCTTTCTCTACGGGAATTTAGGATTTAATGCTTACCGCTGGAACAGAATGTTTGCGCCGGAAACATTCCTGTCAAACATAGGAATTGCACCTAGCTGGGATATATTTACAGGCGGAGCAAAGCTTGCAAGATACAGAATTAATAAATATGAATACAAAAAAGCCGTAGAAAAATATGAAAAAACAGTGCTGACATCTATTCAGGAAGTTAATGACGCCCTTGTTGCGACAAAAACCGCAAAAGCCAACTTAAAAAAAGCTGATGAGGATTTCTCGCTGGAGAGAGAAAAACATATTCTTGCAGAAAAACAGTTTACAATAGGCGACTCTTCTAAGCTCGACGAGCTTCAATCAAACGTTAATCTTCTAATTACAAAACAGCACAATATCGTCTCAAAAATAGACAATCTCATCGCAACAATATCACTTTATAAAGCGGTGGGCGGAATAGATTACACAAATCCAGATAATTTATAACCTAAAAAACCGGGGGTAAATCTAAAAATTTACACCCGGCTATTTTTTTATTTCTATTAATTTTAGTTACTAAAGAAATCTAATCTTTCTGCAAAGCATGCTTCATCCATTACACAATCCTTTTTAAGGAATCTAGATACTTTGCCGCCATTTCTAAAGAGCAATACATAAGGAAGATTTGGGTAAATATAAAATCTTGCATTAAATGCCTTGGCGTCCTCTGTAGCAATATTCACCTTAGCAAAATTATACTCTTCAGCATATCTCTGCTCCATAGCATCAAAAGCTTGTATCATTTCTGCCTGACCATCAGCCCAAGGAGCATATACAATAACTGCCATAGGTTTAGATTGATTAATACCTTCCTCAAATTTTACGGCCTTGACAGATTGCGTACTTATTGAAATAAAAGAAAACATAAGTAAAACAGTTAAAAATTTTTTCATCATAAAATTCCTATTTTAATTAACTACTAAAAAGCCCCGATTTGCTTACAGAAAAGCAAACCGGGATAAAATCATTACTCAGCCTTAGAAATAACATCCATTTCATCAGCTGAAGCATAAGCCGAATGGCATCCGCAGTCACAATAGATTACTTCGCCGGTAGTTCCGCTTGAAAGGTCAGAAGCCAAATATAATCCAGCTCTTCCTACGTCATCCAAAGAAACATTCTTCTTCAACGGAGCTCGCATAACAGCAGCCTTAAGCATTTTAGAAAATCCTGCAATACCCATAGAAGCAAGCGTCTTAACAGGGCCTGAAGATAGGCAGTTAACTCTGATGCCTTTTGGGCCTAAATCTACTGCTAAAAATCTCATTGCAGATTCTAAAGCTGCTTTAGCAACACCCATTACATTATAGCTTGGAACCGAAAGTACTGAACCCAAGTATGTCAGAGCAAATATTGAACTTCCTTCATTCATAATAGGCTCAGCGTGACGGCAGATAGAAACAAGAGAATATGCGCTTACGCCTAATGCGATATCCCACCCTTGTTTTGATGTATCAACAAATCTGCCCATCAAATCTTCTTTTGGAGCAAATGCAACAGCGTGAACTACAAAATCAAGCTTGCCGTATATTTTTTCGCATTCTTTAAATACAGCTTCTACTTCATCTTCTTTTGTAACGTCACAGCTCATAATTAATTTAGCGTTCATACCTTCTGCTATCGGACGAACTCTCTTTTCCATAGCTTCACCAGCATAAGTAAAAGCAATATCGGCACCCGCATCAAACAATTGCTTTGCAATCGCATAAGCAATACCATGAGTATTAGAGACGCCAAATATAATCCCTTTTTTGCCTTTCATTAAATCCATAATAAAACTCCTCTATTACATATCTTACAATAATCAGAGTAACAAAAACACAAAACTAAAGCAATAAGTGAGCGCAAAATAGTTACAAGCAGAGATTTTTATAGTATAATAATTAATATGATAGACAGATATGCACGCAAAGAAATAAAAAAAATCTGGGAGCTAGAAGAAAAATTTAACTACTATCTGCAAGTAGAACTTGCCGTTTGTGAAGCTTATTCTAAGCTTGGAAAAATTCCACAAAAGAATCTTGAAGAAATAAAGTCTAAAGCTGCATTTACAATAGACAGAATTGATGAAATAGAAAAAGAAGTTAGGCACGATGTTATTGCATTTTTAACAACCATAAATGAATCTGTAGGCGAAGAAAATGCTAGATACATTCATATGGGACTAACGAGCTCTGATGTTATAGATACAGCATTTGCTCTGCAAATTGTTGACAGTGCAAAAATTATCAACAAAGACTTGGATAATATTATCGAAACCTTAAAAGAAATGGCGTTTAAATACAAAGAGACCCTCTGCATAGGCCGCTCACACGGAGTCCATGCAGAAATTATGACCTTCGGATTTAAGCTGCTTAACTGGCTTGACGAATTATCCAGAGCAAAAGAAAGTTTTAATCACGCTTTAAATGAAATTTCTGTAGGGCAGATTTCAGGCCCAGTTGGAACTTATAGCAATTTACCCGTTGAAATTGAACAATATGCTTGCAAGATTTTAGGCCTTGCCCCAGCCAAAATATCAACTCAAATTATATCAAGAGACAGGCATGCCAAATTTTTATCTTCGGTTGCAATTCTTGCATCAATTATAGAGCAGTTTGCAACAGAAATCCGGCATCTTCAAAAAACAGAAGTAAGAGAAGTAGAAGAAGGTTTTGGCGTTAATCAAAAAGGTTCTTCAGCTATGCCGCATAAGAAAAATCCTGTATTATGCGAGAATTTGTGCGGATTATCAAGAGTTATCCGCTCTAATATGGTAGCCGCATTTGAAAATATTAATCTTTGGCACGAAAGAGATATTTCACACAGCTCCGCAGAACGTATAATATTCCCAGACTCTCTGATTCTTATTGATTTTATGCTGGATAGATTCAATAATGTTATGAAAAATCTCATTGTGCACGAAGATAACATGCTTAAGAATACAAAACTCTATGGAGGCATTGTTTTTTCACAAAAAGTACTCTTGAAATTGGTTTCAAAAGGCTACACAAGAGAAGAAGCATATAGAATTGTCCAAAAACATGCCTTGGATGCTCTCAATGGAGGCAACTTTAAACAAGGGCTTGAAAGCGAAAATATCCTTTCAAAAGAAGAAATTAATGAATGCTTTGATACTAAAGACTATTTAAAAAATATCGACAAAATATTTGAAAGATTTATGGAGTTAAGCAATAGATGAAAAAAATTTTAATTACCATACTAGCATTTTTATGTTTACTACCATGCCTAGCGGCTCAAAAACCGCGCTGGGTAGGATTACCTATATATGTTTACATTCCTGAATACGGACAAATGAGTGATTTAATGCAGCAAGCTTTTGAAGCCTGGGAATATCGTTCGAAAAATCTAGTTCGATTTAAATTTGTAAACAGCCCCAACAATGCAAATATTGTAGTAGAATTTGTCGATTTCGTTGCCAATTGCAATGATGCTGGAGCTGTCGGCTGTACTGAATTGATGACAAAAAAAGGACATTATTATAAAGCTTTTATTACGATTGGTACAAAAGAATATTTTCGTGCATATGAAGGCGGACAATATGTTCGAAAAATTGTAACCCGTTCAAAAGATCATATTTATGGAGTTATGTTACACGAGGCCGGTCATGCTATCGGTCTTGGACACTCAGCTCTTCCTAAAAGCATAATGTATCCTTATGACCTTGATTCTATGCAATATTTAACAGATGAGGATATGAGACTTTTGTATTTAAAATATCATTAAAAATTTTCTACAAATAATTCAATTATTAATAATCATATTATTTTGGGTATATAAACTTTGAAACCTATGCTATATTATTAATATGCAGAGAAGAACATATCTTAATGGCAGTGTAAAAAATGGTAGTGTGATGAGATGGCCGGTTAATAATCTTACGGTCTATATTGCGCCAATGAAATTTTATTCAAAGCCCGGTGAAGATGGAAAATTCAGAAAAATGGTGCTTGATGCTTTTAATGTTTGGTCCTCTGCAACAGGAGGAAAACTCCATTTCAAAGTCACAAATGTTTTACTAGAATCAAATATAAATGTGGATTGGAGACGGGTAGATAGAAAATCGCTAGGCCATTGTTATTTCAACTGGGACGCACAAGGTCGTTTATATGGAGCAGAAGTTTCTATAGGTTTAACCGACGGCAGAATTCATCAACAATATGATAATGATTTAGAGGTTTACCACACAATTTTACACGAAATTGGCCATGCCTTAGGACTTAATCACAGCCCATACCCAAATGACATAATGTATACACCGCACCAATACGGAGTAACATCTTTATCCGAAAATGATAAATATTCTATTTATTGGCTGTACAAACTTCAATCAGGGACATCTGTAAAACAGTTTGCCTCAAAGTATGGGATATCTACTTCTACAGATATCGACTCCGTTATCAAAAAAATTGATTCTAAAAATAATTCTGATGGAAATATCGAAAAAATAAGTATCACAACAAAAAGAGACCTCTTGCAAGAAGCCGCTAACATAGGAGATTTAAAGAGGTATAATCTTTTGTTACAAAACATATCAATATCACCAAATGTTAAGAATTGTTTAAATAACAATAAAACTACACCAAAATAAAGCAATTATTTTGAAGCAAATGTTTTATTAATAATATAGGTTAGTAAAACATAAGGCTATTTTATGAATATAGATAAAATTACATTCAGGGCCAATGTGGAATATAACAAAAAAATTGAACAAAATTTAATAAATGAATCAACAAATCCGTTAAGACTAAAGGCAAATTTGTCCAGTCTTTCTGCGTTGTCGAATTATAATCAAGTATTAGTAAAGCCTAAGTTTGATAAAGATTCAATGGATATTTTAACAAGTATTGATGAGCTAAAAAAACTAATACCTGATAAATTGGAACTGCCATACAGCTTTGAGCTTGATGCAATAAATGGGGAGCGAATATATGATACTGAAGGAAAATTATGTTACATAAGAGAATATGGAAATGACATAATAAGAGATTATTACCCCTCTGAAGACGGCTTAAAAGTTGCAAAAATATTTGAAATCAATAAAAATACAGGAGCTTTAATTTCCAAAATCGAACCCGCTATACGTCAAGACGGGAGTCTAAAAACGAATATAACCATTTTTGATGAAAAAATTAATAATAAATATACTATAATTCAACTTGGTGAAGATAGTAACATTAACAGTATTACAGAATTCTCTGGGAAAGGCAAGGATTTTAGGACATTATTCAAAAACCCATATAACGGCACCCCCATAAGATACATTGAAGCCAAAGAAAATAACGGCGGGGAATTCGAATTTCTGGACTGCAGGCTGGACTCTAATCAGAATATTGCAGAAATAAAAAAATTATCCACCACGAGAGAAACTAATATAAATTATAGCGGCAACAAAAAAATTATCGATGTAAAACAACGCAATATAGATTACTAAATAGAATTTGCAGGAAATAAAAAAAGTCTATTCTATAAACTTTCCATCAAATAATTCTAATACCATCTTCTCCTGATCTGATTCCATACGCTCTTTCGCAGAAGAAACTTCCTTTTCTTCTTTCTCTTCTGATTTACCAGTCGCTAAATTTTGGGTGCTATCGTTTTCAATCTTCTCAATATTACTTGATTCAACTGATTTTTCAACTAATACATTATTTTCCTCTGTCCTATTTTGATAAACTGCGTCTTTTTTAGACTCATTTTTTACAAGTTCACCGTCATCAGCCTGAGGAAGCCTTATTGTGACAGAAGTCGAAGCTTGGTTAAACATAACATTTGCAGCTTCTATTATCATTTGCTTTTTATTTGTATCATTTATTTGAGATACCAATTTTTCATTCTTAAATGTTATGACAATACCATCTGATGCAATTTTCACAGGTGTAGCCAAATTTAATAAAGCCTTGGTTGCTGGGCTTTTAATGTTTGTTAAAAGAACTTTCCACAATTCGTGAATATCAGTCCCCGTAGCTTTTTTAGATAATGGAGGAGGTGAAAAATCTTCTTTCTCAGTATCTTCCGCTACTTTTGGAGAAGCCTCAGGCGGTTTCTCTTGTGCAATTACTTTCTTTGGTGTATCTACAACAGCTGTATTCACCGGTTCCTGCTCCATTACTACGGGTTTATGAAGAACAACCCCCGAAGATTCAAGAGCAGCTACTCTATTTCTAAGCTCTAATAACGTTGAATTTTCCGTCATATTAGCAAGATCAATTATCCCGACTTCCAGCCATAAATGCTGATTTGAAGCAATTTTAATCTCTTTTATATAATATGTTATACGCTCTAAAAGAAAAACTATTTGCTGTGTCTCAAGCATTTCTTTTTGTTTTAACAACTCTTCTAACTGAGACTCATTAAGTCCTGTTAATTCACTTAATAGTTCTTTTCTACAATTTTTTACAATAAGCAGATTTTTAAAATACTCAGAAAGGTTTGTTAAAATTTGCAGCGGTTCATTGCCTGAACTATATACCCTGTTTAAAACTTCTAAAGCTTCATTTGGAGATGATGATATAATTCTAGAACTCAACTCTTTTAATACATCGAATGATATCCTTCCCAATACAGCATTCACATCATCAGAAGTAATTTGATTTGATACCCCAAGCAAACTAAGCTGATCCAATAGAGAAATGCTATCACGCATTCCGCCTGCTGAGTTTTTTGCTATGGTGAATAAAGCATCATCTGATATATTAATTTTCTCATTATCCGAAATATACCTTAAATGCTTAACTATATCATCAGTCGTAATCCTTCTAAAATCGAATCTTTGGCAACGGCTTTTTATCGTATCAAGCACTTTATGAACTTCTGTCGTAGCAAGAATAAAGATAACATTTTCAGGAGGTTCTTCAAGAGTTTTTAAAAGAGCATTAAAAGCATGGTTCGTAAGCATGTGAACTTCATCAATAATATATATTTTATACTTGCCATGCACAGGTACATACTGTATTTTTTCAAGAATACTCTGAGTATCTTCAACTTTACGATTACTTGCAGCATCAATTTCTATCACATCGATAGGAACAGAATTAATAATATCAACACAGCTTTCGCACTCACCGCAAGGATGTACCGTCGGACCGTTAACACAGTTCAAAGATTTCGCAAGAATCCTAGCCGTCGAAGTTTTACCAGTACCTCTCGGGCCGGTAAACAAAAAAGCATGCGCTATTTTGCCAAGTTCTATAGCGTTTGTTAAAGCTTTCTTTATATGCTCCTGCCCCACTAGCTGTTCTAACGTCTGAGGTCTGTATTTTCTATACAATGGTATGTAGCTATTACTCATAGTATATAGTCTAACATGGAAATTGCATACATCAAAGTTTTATACTAGAATTATTTATATGAAAAACTGGCTTTGGTTATTCTTATTTTTATTACTCTTTGAAAAACAATGCTTTGGATATGAATTAATATTACCCAAAAACAAAAAAGCAGAAGTTAGCTCAAATTACATATTTTTTGTAGGTAAAGCAACCAATTCCGAGTCAATTTACATAAATAATCAAAAAATTTACACTGCACCTAACGGTGCATTTGCTCATTCTGTAAGACTTAGAGATGGTGAAAACAGAATCTTAGTACGCTCAAATTACAAAACTCAAATATATAACTTTCATAAAAAGAAATTGATACCAAAACAAAAAGAACAAATTAAAGAATTTTCCCCCGTAACTGCCATTGTGCAAAAAGACAGAATACCACTACGCTCAACACCAGAAGAACAAGGAAGCAATATAATCTCAGGATTATATAAAGATACAAATCTTCTAATAAACGGCTCTCAAGAAAATTTTTACAGAGTATTACTTTCGCAAGATAAAGAAGCTTGGATAGCAAAAGATGATGTCGTCATAAATTGCAACGAAAACTCAGTTCCTGCAAATTTTATCAATACTGATAACCAACGATTTAAAAATGCAACCATTCAAACTATTTCATTTTCAAAAAACCTCCCCTATACAGTTGAAGAAAGAAACGATGAAATTATATTTAAAGTCTACAACCCTGAATTATCATATGATTCGGTATATACATTAAATATACCAGCGCCGGCAAAATATACATACAGTGTTTCATTAAAAGATGGAACATACACATTTAAAGTAAGTGAACTTCCTAAAACATTACAGGAATGTATTATAGTAATTGATGCCGGACACGGAGGCACTGAAAAAGGTGCAGTTGGCTGTTTAGGAGATAATGAAAAAGACATAAATCTAAAAATAGCATTAGAGCTTCAAGAACAGCTTAAACAAATGGGCGCAACTGTTATTATGACACGAGAGTGTGATGGATATGTGAATCTAAAAAATAGGATAAACATAGGAAAAAATAATAACGCCGATATATTTATAAGCATACACCTAAACTCAATTGGTGATAGTCCAATAAATCTACGAAAAAACAGAGGAACCAGCATCTATTATTATAACTTAGCCGCTAAAACATTAGCCGAATCTTTAGAGCATTCCATAACCCAAAAGGCCGGCACCACAAAAAATGGTATTCATCAAAAAGGTTTTGCTGTAATTCGTCCAACGGAGTATATAGGAATACTTGTTGAAGCGGCTTACATGACCAATCCTCTCGATTCAACTTTATACCAAACAAAAGATTTCGCTCATAATGTAGCACAAGGGATTGCAGATGGAATTGTAGAATTTATTAACAAATAAACATATTATTCATTTTTTTCACAGATTGTGCTAGACTTGTATATGATATGACTATATTTGATGAAGATTTAATTCTTGAAACTATAAATATGATAAAACTTCACAACTTTGACATAAGGACTGTGACGTTAACTATAAGTTTGCGGGATTGTCTTTCAGAAGATGTGAATATAGTATGTGATAAAATAAAATTTAAACTCGAGAAATATGCAAAAAACCTCGTAAAGTATGCAAATGATATTGAAAATGATTACTCAATACCAATAGTTAATAAAAGAATTGCAGTTACCCCTATCTCATTGGTAGGCGAAGCCTGCAAAAACAGGGATTATATAAAAATCGCACAAACATTAGACAGCTCCGCAGAAGAGCTCGGAGTAGATTTTATCGGAGGCTATTCAGCCTTGGTAGAAAAAGGATACACAAATGGTGATATAAACCTAATTGAATCCATCCCGGAAGCATTAGCTTCGACAAATAGACTTTGCTCATCTGTCAATGTAGGAAGTTCCAAAGCCGGTATTAATATGGATGCCGTACTTAAGATGGCAGAAACTATAAAAAAATCTTCAGAACTTACGGCTCAAAAAGACGGTATCGGGGCTGCAAAACTTGTAGTTTTTTGTAATTCCGTAAGTGATAATCCATTTATGGCAGGAGCGTATTGTGGATATGGAGAACCAGAATGCGCTTTAAATATTGGAGTTTCCGGGCCGGGTGTAGTTAGAGCTGCCGTTTGTGACTTAAACAAAGATGCTGATTTAGGAGCACTCGCAAACAAAATTAAGCAAACTGCATACAAAATCACGGGAACAGGAGAGCTAATCGGCCGAAAATTAGCCTCCAGACTTAAGATTCCATTTGGATTTATAGATCTTTCGCTTGCCCCGACGCCTGAAATGGGTGACAGCGTTGCTCAACTTTTTCAGGCTATAGGTTTGGAACACGCCGGTGCCCACGGAACGACAGCGGCTCTTGCTATGCTTAATGATGCGGTAAAAAAAGGCGGAATTATGGCAAGCTCATACGTAGGAGGCTTATCTGGAGCTTTTATCCCCGTCTCAGAAGATGCCGGCATGATTGAAGCTGCTGAAAACAATTATATAACTTTCGATAAGCTAGAAGCTATGACTTGTGTATGCTCTGTAGGGCTCGATATGATTGCAATACCTGGTTCTACCCCAGCAACCACAATAGCTGGAATTATAGCAGACGAAATGGCAATCGGAATGATTAATAAAAAAACAACAGCAGTAAGAATTATCCCTGCCCCAAATAAGACGGTCGGAGATAAGGTTATTTTCGGGGGATTATTAGGAGAAGCTCCTATTATGCCTGTTAGTCAACTTTCGTCTGCGGGGTTTGTTAAACGAGGCGGAAGAATACCGGCTCCAATACACAGTTTAAATAATTAGAGGAACAATTTTAATGGCCACTTTTAAAGACATGGAAGATAGTTTAAAAAGTTTTATAATACAAGAACAGTCTGATGCTCACAACGTTAAAACAGTTAACGTTGCGAAGTATAATAATATAAAAATTTGGATGGATTTAGCAAAATATGTACAACCGCATTTTTTTGTAAGAATTTCTATATCCGAAGCAGTTTTTGCCTTAAATGATTGCTCTAAAATCAATGGCGGATTAGGATACGAAGAGAGATTTATCACAAAATGGTTTGGGAGAATGGGGATTAAGGAAAAACTTATAGAACTGTGGAACACAGCAGAAAAAAATAAAGAGGACAAATAAAGTTATTTTTCTATAAAATTAGAACAAAACGAGGGGAAGGAATTTGCAATATAAAGATCTCGCAGTAAATCCAGTAAGCGTGATTATACAACTTATTGGAGTAAAGTGGAAGATTCTTATAATAAAAGAACTTTTAAAAAGTGAAATGCGATTTACAAAACTAAGAGAAAAACTTGGCTGCACAGCAAAGGTTTTAACAAAATGCTTGAGAGAGTTGGAAGAAGATGGTTTAATCATAAGAGAAGAATATGAAACTCAACCTCCTAAGGTTGAATATTATCTTACAGATATTGGTTATACACTCAGACCTGTAATAGAATCAATGGAAAAATGGGGAAAAGAGTATAAACGTTTAAGAAAGCTAATGGAAAGGATGAAATAATGGATATCAAATATTTAGGTCACAGCGCATTTGAAATACAAACATCAAACGGAAACATATTAATCGACCCATTTTTGGCAGCAATTCCTCATTACAAGCCCAATAATATATGCGATATATTTGTAACCCACGGCCATGGTGATCACTTGGGAAGTGCAATAGAAATTTCAAAACAAACTGGGGCTCGTATTACTGCAATATACGAGCTTGCAAATTACTGCGCTGAAAAAGGCGCAAAAGTATTAGATGTAGGACTTGGAGCTTGGCAAGATTATTCTTGGGGACGGGCAGTGCCAGTTCCTGCATTTCATTCCAGTTCAACGATTGATGGCAGATATTGCGGATGCCCTTGCGGCTTTGTCTTTGATATTAATGGACAAATTTTATATCACGCTGGAGATACGTGTTTAAATACTGAAATGAAAATGATTGGTGAAATATACCAACCAGATATTGTAATGCTGCCTATCGGCGGAAAATATACTATGGATATAGAGCATGCACTAATTGCAGCAGAATGGCTTAGAGCCAGCGAAGTTATACCTATGCACTACAATACTTTTGATGCAATAAAGGTTGATATTTCAGAATTTGAACGCCAAATAAGAGAGCTTGGGAAATATCCAAGAATACTCAAAATAGGTGAATAAAATATTTTAACAATTTGTCACAGCTCTATTTTTGTATTAGAATATAAGCAGAGAGGTGGAAATGGATTTTTTTAGACAACATAAAAAATTGATAGTTGGTCTTATAGCAGTATCATTTATTATATGGACTTTTGGAATGGGAGTATTATTATTACTTCCTAGTTTTGGGAAATAAACGGAGGAAGCTTGAAAAAAATATTAAATATTTTAATATTTTTAGCAATTATACTCAACACATTTTCGTGTTGTAGTTCTTTTGCAACCCAAGATCTTGAAACCCAGAAGCGTCGTACTAGAGCAAAAATTAACCATTTAAAATGGTTGGAGAGTTTAGAGACAAACAAACTATATAAGAACCAGCAGAAACTTGAGAATGCAACCAACTCATTACAACAGTCGAAATCGCAGATAATAGAAGCACAAAACGAATTGTATGGAATGCAGGCAAAGTTAGACAAAGCTTCAGCCGAATACAGCAGTCTTAACAATGTGCTGGCAGGACACATCAGAAAGGTATTCAAAACTCAGCGAAAAGCTTTCTTTGAGCTGCTCATCACATCTGACGATATAAATATGCTGGTAGATAGAGTTTATTTTCAAAAGATTATTCTAAAAGAAGATTATAATAGAATGGCGGCTGCAAAGAAAAAAGCTCAAGAAATTGCACTTCTTAAATACAGCATAGAGACAAGAAAACGCAATCTGGAACGCTCTGTAGCATCTATTAATACACAAAAAGCATACATTGACAGAGCCATAGCAAAAAATGAAAGTATGATAAAAAAGCTAAAGACAGACCGGGTTGCGTATGAAAAAGCCGAAAAAGAGCTGGCAAAACAGTCAGCAAGTATCGGCTCCTACATCAATAAAACCGCTAAAGATACAAATGTACAAGTCGCATCCGGCTTCATAAAACCAATCCAAGGACACATAACCTCGCCATTTGGCTGGAGAACACATCCTATATTTAACAGCAAATCCTTTCACTCAGGAATTGATATAGGAGGGCCTAATTTGGGGGCGATTCATGCTTCAAATTCAGGGAAAGTGATCTATTCCGGCTGGTATGGAGGATATGGAAAGGTTGTTATACTTGAACACGGTATAGTTAATGGAAAACCTATTACGACATTATATGCACATATGAGCACGATAAAAGTTACAAATGGACAACGGGTTTCAAAAGGACAAGTCATAGGGCTTGAAGGAACGACGGGCTATAGCACAGGGCCGCATTGCCACTTTGAAGTAAGAGTAAACGGACAGCCAAACAACCCGCTCAATTATATATAAAAAGGAATTTTTTATTTTGAAAAAAAGAATCGCTATAATATCTTTAATAACATTTATAACTGTAAACACAGCATTTGCAGAATACTCTTTTGTAGATCCTGCTGATTTTACCGGCGATGCTTTTTTTACACCACCAGCAGTAAGACAGCAGCAAGAAGATGAGGCTGCTGCAAAACGTCCTTCAAGAACACCGACCATGCCACCTGTGAAAAAAGCTAGGTTATTAATAAAACAAAAGCTTAAAGAGAGACATGACAAAAATATACAGCTTGCTCCTGTAGCTCCTGAAGGTGATGATATTTATGCAGTTGAAACTGAAACTTCAGAATATGCATCAAAAGATATTGAAGAGAATTTTGATGAAACAATGATGCCGGATGGCTTTGAAGCAGACGAAGAATCTGTTACAGAGCATAAGAAAAGGCATTTTTGGAATCGCAGAAGCAAAAAAGAGAAACAACAAGAACAAGAGAATACAGAGAATATCGTTCTTGACTGTGAGAATATGGATTATGATACAGAGACATACTGCCTTATTGCAACAGGAAATGTAAATGTTGAATTTGTAAAACAACAAACAGTTGTTCAAGCTGATAAAATCACTTATGATCGGATGAACAATACTATCAAGGCTGAAGGTAATGTAAAAATTATAAAAGGCGGCCAAACAATAACCGGCGATTATATTTTTGTTGATATGAACGAAGAAAACGCACTTATTGAAAATCCTTTAACAAAAACCGCAACAATAGAGGTAAAAGCTAAAAAGGGTTACGTATACGGCGATAAAATAGTTCAGGAAAACGGTTCTTTAACGGTTGATGAGTCTTTCCCCATAAATTTCCGTTCCGCTAACAGAGGTCCAATTATTTCACAAATGATTGTTCCAAAGAGTGAAACTTTAACAAGCGACATGGAAAAAGGGATAGTTAGACTTAAAGTAAAAGACATCAAAATTACGCAAAAAGGTGATTTAGAGGTTATTGCACTAAAAAAAGCTTCTCTATTCAAAGGTCAGAAAAAACTTATAAAAATTCCAGCATTAAAGGTTTATACAAATAAAAATAACGATTTTGCAGAAACAAATTCTTGGGAGTTGGGCTCATATAGAGGTTTGGGGATGTATATTGGCCCCGGATTTGTATTTGAACTTCCAAAGGGTTCAGTATTAAAAGCTATGCCCATATTAAACTACAACCACGGTTTTGGAATCGGCGGTATCGGGCGTTTTCAAAGCGGTACTAACAGAACACAAGTTGCATATGGAACAGCAGAAAGCAAATTCCTTGTAAGAGGTAAACAGAGACTGGATGACAACTTATACTTGCAATACGGCGTTAACGACTACATGAATGAATGGTTTTTAGGCCGCAGAAGACCTAAGTATGGTATTGATTTAGTATACGAAAAAGCTTATGGCAGCGAGAATTTCTTACTAAAAGGCCACGCTTCACAGTTTTCACATAGGTTTGATTTAGGCTACTACCACGATATTGAAGAAGATGTAAACTTTAGGAGCCTGAACGGAGCGCAAATAGGTACATTTAGAACCAGATATATGGCTCAAGCAGACCAAAACATATGGAGTCATAAAAATATAGAAAAACAAACGGCTTTATCTTTTGATATTTCTTCACAATTAGCCGCAACTCTTTATGGAACAGGTGATACTCAGGTTATTGGCAGAATCGGGCCAAGAATGCATATGCAATATAAACGCTGGATGCAGGATATCGGTTATTTCCAGTCTGTATATGATGACAATTCACCTATGCCGGTTTTTGATGCGTATAGATATGGAAAATCGAATGTTTATATTAGGGAATACATAAGAATATGCAGATATCTTACTTTATCTTGGTTTGGTTCAATTAATTTATCGGGGGATTCTCCTAATGACAGAGCATTCCAAGAAAATTCATTCTTCCTTTCAGTTGGGCCGGAAGACGTTAAGTTTAATGTTGGATATGATT
This sequence comes from Candidatus Gastranaerophilales bacterium, assembly GCA_944323405.1. Taxonomy (GTDB): domain Bacteria; phylum Cyanobacteriota; class Vampirovibrionia; order Gastranaerophilales; family Gastranaerophilaceae; genus CAG-196. The sequence continues at coordinate 2,043 of CALUSJ010000006.1, read as the reverse complement.
TCATAAGAGAAAATACCTATTTTACAGTAGAGGTAATGATGGATGCCAAAGGGACACAGGTTGATTATGATAGATTAGAAATAAAACAAGACAAGAAAGCAAAGAAAGAAAAAGAAATAAAAGAAGAGGATGAAAACGATTTTCAGAAATCGACAGAGCCTCCAGTGTTACAACATGCTGTAGTAGAAGATATTAAAACGGTAGAAGATGTTTTATAGAGACGAATTGGTTTTAAAAATCATTGAATATGGTAAAAGATGCGGGGAAAAAAATCTTTCTCCTGGGTATTCTGGGAATATTTCGGCACGATATGAAGAGGGGATGCTAATCACTGCATCTGGCTCAGCTAATGGATATTTAAAAGCAGAAGATATTGTATACACAGGGTTTGATGGGAACTCAAAAGAAAACGGAAAAAAGCCTTCTAGTGAAAAATTTTTACATATTGAAATATACAAAAATCGGCCTGATATTAACTATATAATACATGTACACTCTCCGTTCCTGAGCAGTTTTGCATCAGCAGGCCAGGATTTAATGTCTCCGATTATGGCGGAAAATGTTTTTTATTTTGGAGGAATACCTCTTGCAGAATATGCACTGCCTTCTACGATGGAATTAGTTAACAATACAATAAAATATTTTGATAAATATGATGCGGTATTGATGGCAAATCACGGATTTGTAGTGGCATCAAAAACAATCGACGATGCGTATATGAAACTTGAGCTTGCGGAGTCATATGCCCAAGTAGTGCTAAATACAATGATATTAGGAGGAGCTAAAATTCTTAGCAAAGCACAAGAGGCCGAAATTCTAAAATTGAAAGCACCTAAAACAATTTAAACCTAAAAGTTGAAAATTTTTTATGTTATTGCTATAGTTAGCATATACATATTAAAGAGGGTGTTTTCCTCAAAGCATAATAAGCGCTTGTAGCCCAGTTGGATAGAGCGTTTGGCTACGAACCAAAAGGTCGGGGGTTCGAATCCCTCCAAGCGCAAATTTATTAAGAGCCTTAAGGCTCTTTTTTTATACTGGTTTTAGACATATGAGAAAAGATAGAAACTACATTTGTTTTCGATTCTGGAACTTCTATTCTCACATTTTGCTCACATTTTTTCATCCAAAAGATTAAACCAGCAAGATTGTAAAATTATATTACAAATGAGCAAAAATCGTTGACAGTAGCTTATTTTCTAATTAGTATAGAGGCAGGAAACAGGGAGTTTATAAATAGAAGAAGAATTAAATAAGTTCACATCAAAAATAAGAATAACTGGAAAAGTAAGGCGGGATTTTATATTTCCGCCTTTTGCTTGCAGGTTATATGAGGGGCTAGTGAATAGTGAGGGGTGAGGAGTGAAGAGAGCATTTTGGAGTTTAAAAGTTGAGGGTGACTAGTGAATAGGTCAGGCATTGCCTGACAAAAACTAAAGGGTTTAAGAAGTGAATAGTGAATAGTGAATAGGTGATTGAGAGTGAGGGGTGAAGGGTGAAGGGATCATTTTAGGTTTAGGTTCGGCCGTGTAGTGTCATTGCGAGGACGATTAGGACGAAGCAATCCAGCCGATTAATAACTATTACGTTTTGATCTAAAATACAAAAATATTAGAGATTAGTTGACTAGTGACTAGTGACTAGTGAATAAGTTAATAAGCAAACAAGGTTCAAAATAAGAATATTCTTTAACATCTTCTCAACTCCTAAACCTCTAAACTCCTAAACCCTGTTGTCAGGCACTGTCTGACTTCCTGTCATTGCGAGGACGATTAGTCCGAAGCAATCCAGCTGATTTATAACTATTACATTTTAATCTAAAATACAGTAATACAAATCCTGCCAATCGGGATTATTCAATTCGATTAATTCTAGCTTTGATTTTCTGTTGCCGCCTTTAAGTTGTTTCTCGCGAGCTATTGCAGAATTTATATCTTCATAAACTTCATAATACCCTAATTTATCAACCCCATATTTTTGAGTAAAACCTTCAACTACTTTGTTTTTATGCTCCCAAACCCGTTTTACAAGGTTATTGGTTAC
>CALUSJ010000005.1 GCA_944323405.1 Candidatus Gastranaerophilales bacterium | reverse complement strand
TATTCGTAACCTCAAGGCTTGCGCCAGAACTTCTTGGAGCTATTGCAGTTTCAGCGTATTCATATATGGCTCTTGTCCCTGTAATTCAGCCGCCGATTATGAAACTTCTTACGACAAAAGAAGAACGGAAAATCCAGATGACACAGCTTAGAGATGTTTCAAAAAGAGAGAAAATTGTATTTCCTCTTCTTGTACTTCTATTATGTGTAATTCTGTTACCTGATGCCTGCCCGCTTATCGGAGCTTTAACTTTTGGTAATTTATGCAAAGAATGCGGCGTGGTTGAAAGATTGTCGGATACAATGCAGAATGCTTTAATTAATATTGTAACAATATTTTTAGGCTTATCTGTCGGCTCAAAACTTTCTTCTGATCAGTCTTTGACAATACAAACGCTGTTTATTTTGATATTAGGTATCATAGCATTTTCTCTGGCTACCGCTGGCGGAGTAATTATGGCGAAAGTTATGAACTTATTTTCAAAAGAAAAAATCAATCCGCTTATTGGCTCTGCAGGTGTTTCAGCCGTACCAATGGCAGCACGTGTATCTAACAAAGTCGGACAGGAAGCTAATCCTCAAAACTTCCTGCTTATGCACGCAATGGGGCCGAATGTAGCAGGTGTAATAGGTTCTGCCGTAGCAGCAGGCGTATTACTTGCTCTTTGCCACTAATATATTTAGTATACGGGTATGTTTTTATGCTAAAATAAATATACGAGGTATGAAATGAAAAGAATATTGGTAACAGGCGGGGCTGGGTTTATAGGCTCACATTTATGCGGCAGGTTATTAGAGGCTGGCAATGAAGTTATTTGTCTGGACAATTTCTTCACAGGTTCAAGACAAAATATTTATCCGTATTTGAATAATCCGAATTTTGAACTTGTAAGGCACGATATTACCAAAGAATATTTTGCTGAGGTTGATTATATTTATAATCTGGCTTGTCCGGCAAGTCCTCCGCACTACCAGTACAATGCTATAAAAACTATAAAGACCTCTATATTAGGTGTGATGAATATGCTGGGTCTGGCTAAGCGCTGTAAAGCTAGAATTTTACAAGCTTCTACCAGTGAAGTATATGGGAATCCTAAGATTCATCCTCAAACAGAAGATTATTGGGGGAATGTTAATCCTATCGGGATTCGTAGTTGTTACGACGAGGGGAAGCGCTGCGCAGAAACTCTCATGATGGATTATCACAGGCAAAACAATGTAGATATAAGAATTGTTCGGATTTTTAATACCTATGGCCCTAATATGGCACAGAACGACGGTAGAGTTGTTTCTAACTTTATATTACAGGCTCTAAAAGATGAAGATATAACTATATACGGTGATGGCTCTCAAACCCGCTCGTTTTGTTATGTTGATGACTTGATAGATGGGATGATAAAAATGATGGAAAGTTCATGTATCGGCCCTGTTAATTTGGGAAATCCCTCAGAGTTCACTATTCTTGAGTTTGCGAAACTGGTTTTAAAACTAACAAATTCAAAATCCAATATTGTGTATAAGCCGCTTCCGTCTGATGATCCAGAACAAAGAAAACCCGATATTACATTAGCTTGTAAAGAGCTTGACTGGGCTCCAAAAGTTAGCTTGGAAGAAGGTTTATTGAAAACAATAAAGTATTTTAAGGAGCTTATATAAATGAAAATATGTGTAATAGGAACTGGTTATGTCGGCTTAGTTGCCGGTGCTTGTTTTGCAGAAATGGGAAATGATGTTATATGTGTCGATAATAACATTGAAAAACTTGAGATGCTGAAAAAAGGCATAGTTCCTATATATGAACCGGGGTTAGAAGATTTAATAGAAACAAATGTAAAAGAAAACAGGCTTATTTTTACATCAGATTTAGATTATGCTGTTAAGAATTCTCTTATTTGTTTTATTGCAGTCGGGACTCCTCAGGATGAAGACGGTTCTGCTGATATGCAATATGTTTTTAAAGTCGCAGAAGAAATCGGAGATTCTATAAACGGTTATAAGATTATAGTTGATAAATCTACAGTACCAGTAGGTACGGCTGATAAAGTAAGAGAAATTATAAAATCAAAAACTTCTTATCCGTTTGATGTTGTATCTAATCCAGAGTTTTTAAAACAGGGTGCCGCAGTAGAAGACTTTTTACGCCCAGATAGAGTTATAATAGGTACAAGTTCTGAAAAAGCAAAAAAAATAATGATTGATTTGTATTCGCAATTTGTAAGGAATCAACACCCTATTATAACAATGGATGAAAAATCGGCTGAGATGGTAAAATATGCATCAAATTCTTTTTTAGCAGTAAAAATCTCTTTTGCGAATGAAATAGCAAATATTTGTGAAGCAGTTGGTGCAGATGCAAATCTTGTACGTTTGGGAATGTGTGCAGATACTAGAATTGGGACAAAATTTTTATATCCCGGTATTGGTTATGGCGGCAGCTGTTTCCCAAAAGACGTCAAGGCGCTTATAAATACTGCTGAGGCGTTTAATACACCTTGTGAGATAATAAAATCTGCTGATAAGATTAATAAGTATCAAAGAGAACTTTTTATTAAAAAAATAACAAACCGCTTTGGCGAAAACCTTTTTGGGTTTAAGTTTGCTCTTTGGGGTTTAGCGTTTAAGCCAAAAACTAATGATATGCGGGAAGCTCCTGCTATAACTGTTATAGAGAAGCTGCTCTCTTTAGGTGCAAGTATTGTGGCGTATGATCCTAAGGCTATGGAAATTGCAAAAGGTATTTTTGGTAATAAAATTTCTTATGTGAATAATTCATATGAGGCGTTATATGGAGCTGATGCGCTTCTTATAATAACAGAATGGAATGAATTCAGGAATCCTGATTTTGCAAAAATAAAATCAATGCTGAAAACGCCCATCATCTTTGATGGACGTAATCAGTACAATTCTTTTAATATTGAAAATCTGGGATTTGAATATCACCAAATAGGTAAAGCCTGATATTATTGTTCATTCAAACCATTTGCAACATCTTTATCATCTTTTACAGTATTGAGCGATGTCGGGTTTTGCAAAAATGCCTGGCCTAATCTGTCAACAGCCACTATTCCGCCGTCATTATCAATCCTGAATACAAACAAATCTGGATTTCTGCAAGCCGGGTTGGCATATGTGCATTTATTATTGTCGTTTTCGCTATCAGGGTTAACATCAATTGTTACTTCTGTTTCAAATTCAGCGCCTCTATTTGTTACATCAAACTCCCATTCTATACCGTCAGCAGAGCGGAATACAACATTTCCGCCACGCATAAAAGGTTCTACAGAAAGATTTATGCGTTCTGCAAAAAGTCTTGGGAATTTATTCGTTCCAGAATATGTACCGTTATTGTATGGCTCAATTACAGGAGTTCCATCACACCCCATGCCGGAACAGTTTGGCTCTCCTGTAGCACTATATTCCGTATAATATAATCCGGGGTCTCCTAAAATTTCACTTACTCCAGTTGTTAATGTGCTATAAGCTTTTACATACATTGATTTTTCTTTATCTGGTAAAAGCCCTACGACCCCAGGAGCAACAATAGCAGCTACTATGCCAATTATTCCTAGGGTAACTAACAATTCCTGTAGTGTAAAACCTTTTTTTTGCATTAATAAATCCTCGCTTCTTATTCTAACAATAATTATAACATATATATTTTGAGAATAAAAGCCTGCATTTAGATTTTGTAAACCTACAGCTGTTATTTTTAGTTTACAAAACAGCTGTTATTATAATATAATCAGGTTATAAAATGTAAGGAGAGAATGATGATACGATATTTTTTGGGCTCTTATATAGTGACAATATTTGGACTGGTTTGTGCTTATTTATGGGGTGAGCATGTACATCACGGCACGGGTTTGACCTGTATATTTATTGCGCTTGTTCTTGCAGTTCTTGAAATAAGCTTGTCTTTTGATAATGCAGTAGTAAATGCGATGAAACTTGAGGGGATGTCTGAAAAATGGCGTCACCGCTTTATTACCTGGGGCATATTAATCGCAGTTTTTGGTATGAGATTTCTGTTTCCGCTTCTTGTAGTTGCTATTTTTGCCAAATTAAATATTGTGGCGGTTCTTAATATGGCGTTGAATGATGTTCATTCTTATGCGCATTATCTTGAATTAACCCATGCACCTATTGTTGCTTTTGGCGGCTCATTTTTGCTTATGCTGTTTATGGATTATTTTACGGAAGAAAAGAAATCTGTACATTGGATTAAAGGCTTAGAACATGCACTTCAGAAATTATCAAAAGTAAGAGGAATTTGTACGATTACGACTCTTGCGGCGCTTGGTTTATTGATGTTTGAAATTGCGCCTGATGCAAGAGAAACTGTTTTCTCTTCAGGTGTAGCAGGGATTATTACATATCTTGTAATAGACGGACTCGCAGAATGGCTTGAAAAGAGACAGGAAGAAAGAGCTAAGCTTTGTGCAGATACTGTTAAATGTTCAGGACTTGTCGGGTTTCTTTATCTGGAATTAATTGATGCATCATTCTCGCTAGATGGTGTTTTGGGGGCATTTGCGTTGAGTAAAGATATCCTGATTATTACAATAGGCCTGTTTATCGGGGCTATGTTTGTGCGTTCGCTTACCATAATGCTTGTTGAAAAGAAAACTTTAGATCAGTATTTATATCTTGAACACGGTGCTCACTGGGCAATCGGAGTTCTTGCGGCTTTAATGTATGTTTCAACATTCCATCAGGTGCCGGAAGTGGTTACAGGTCTTTTAGGACTTGCATTTATTGTTGCTGCGTTCATTTCTTCGCTTATTCATAACAGAAGGATTAAGAATGGAAATTAAGAACAAAAATTTGTATTACGTCGGCGGAGTCGTTCGTGACGAACTTTTAGGCTTGGAAAGTCCTGATATCGATTATTGTTATGAAGGGGATGCTATAAAATTTGCGCAGAGAAAGTTTGGCAAAAATCCTGATGCAATT
>CALUSJ010000004.1 GCA_944323405.1 Candidatus Gastranaerophilales bacterium | reverse complement strand
CAGCTTTTTTGTCGATGCCTTCCGCTTCTGCAATACCCTTAGCCTTAATAGCAGCTGCTTCAGCTTCACCAATGGTACGAATACCTTCAGCTTTTTGCTCGGCGGCATACTTTTCGGCCTCGGCTTTAACTTTCAAAGCCTCAGCTTCCTTGATAATTTCATATGCCCGAGCATCAGCATCTTTTTGACGCTGGAAAAGCTCAACTTCGGCTTTTTTCTCCTCAGCATACTGGTCAGCATCAGCTTTTTTCTTGATTTCGGCATCAAGTGCTTGTTCAGCAACCTCAGCTTCTATGCGCTTAAGTTCTTTTTCCTGCTGCTGTTTTGCAATGTCTGCTTTCATAGAGCTAACTTCGATAGTTCGACGTTGCTCTTGTTCTTGAATTTTGTAAGCAGCATCAGCTTCCGCTTTTTTAGCATCAGACGAAATCTTGAGTTCCGCTTGCTTAATTGCCAATTCGTTATTTCTCTCGGCAATTTCAGTTTCGGATTTAACTCTAGCATCATTAGAAGCTTTTAAAGCTTCAGCTTCTGCAACAGCAATGTCTTTTTCAGACTGAGCCTTAGCAATGGCTGCTTCCTTCTTGATTTTACTGGTATTATCCATACCCATATCTTCAATAAGGTTGTTACGGTCCGAAATAGACTGGATATTGCAGGACAAAATCTCAATGCCAAGGCTACTCATATCAGGTGTTGCGCTTTCCTTGACTTTGTTACCAAAGGTATTTCTGTCATTGCAGATTTCCTTCAGGGACATTGTGCCAATAATTTCACGCATATTACCTTGCAGAGTATCCTGCAAATCAGCAATAATCTCTTCCTCAGTCTTATTGAGAAAGTTGGTCATTGCCAAATCGATTTTTGACATATCAACATGGACTTTTGCAACAGCATCGACTTTAATATTGATAAAGTCTTGTGTCGGAATGTAGTCATCTGTTTTAATGTCAATCGAAATTTGCTTTAAAAGCAATTTGTCCATCCTTTCGAGGAAAGGGGAACGAATGCCGGCTTTACCAACATATATTCTGGGCTTTTTTCCAAGACCAGAAATGATGATGGCAGTATCCGGCGGTGCCTTAACGTACCCTAAGGCAATGAACAAGATGATGACAATAACCAAAGCGGCTATGCCAATGACTGGGAGTGTAAGAAGACTCCGTAAGATTTCCATAATTCTACCTCCTTAAAATTATTTTGGGATGCAGTGCTATGGAGAACACTGTCAGCGATATGCAAAAATGCATAACATAATATATATTAACATAAAACGGAGAAAAAGGCAAGAAAAATAATTATGTACTTGATTATTTGAAAAATAATTATATAATATAGCTAATTTAAATGTATCAATGTAGAGGAGTGAAAAAATGAATAAAATTGGATTTGATAGTGACAAATACTTAAAAATACAAAGCGAAAAGATTCTAGAAAGAATCAAAATGTTTGATAACAAGCTCTACTTAGAATTTGGAGGAAAAATATTTGATGATTACCATGCTTCAAGGGTTTTACCAGGTTTTAGACCTGATAACAAAATTAGATTATTACAGCAATTTAAGGATGATTTAGAAGTTATTTTCTGTATTAACTCTGCAGATATTGAAAAAAGTAAAATAAGAGCAGATTATGGTATAAGTTATGAATTAGAGTTACTAAGATTAATCGAAAAATTACAGGAGCTTGGAATTTTAATAAATAGTGTTGTTATTACAATGCACAATGAAGAAAACAATATTTCACATTTGGAAAAACTACTTGAAGAACGAAATGTTAAAATGTATATCCATAAACCAATAAAAGGATATCCTGACGACATTGATTTAATAGTAAGTGAAAATGGATATGGAAAAAATCCATATATTAAAACAACGAAAAAATTAGTAGTTGTTACAGCGCCAGGTCCCAATAGTGGAAAATTGGCAACTTGTCTTTCTCAACTTTATCATGAATATAAAAATGGTATAAAAGCTGGATATGCAAAATTTGAGACATTTCCGGTTTGGAATTTAAGTCTGTTAGACCCAGTTAATATTGCTTATGAAGCTGCAACTGTGGATTTAAACGATATCAATATGATCGATCCTTTTCATCTAGAAGCATATGGAGAATATGCTGTTAATTATAATAGAGACATCTCAACATTTCCAATATTAAAAAATATATTATTGAAAATCACGGGCAAAGAAATATATAAATCTCCTACAGAAATGGGAGTAAATATGATTAAACAATGTATTACAAATCAAGAAATTGTAAAAAAGGCAGCAACAGATGAAATTATTAGAAGATATTATAATGCATTATGCGATTGCAAGCAGAAAATATGTGAAGAAGATGTAGTAGAACGTGCTAAGGCTTTAATGGACAAGCTAGATCTTTCACCATCAGATAGAAAAGTGGCAATAGTGGCTAATGAAAAAGCAAAAGAAAGAAATGTGAATATGCTTGCTATTGAATTAAATAATGGAAAAATTATTACTGGAAAAGAATCTAAAATATTAAGTTGCACTAGTGCCGCCTTTTTAAATGCAATTAAAGAAATTACGGGAATACCGGACCAAGAATATTTGTTATCTCCAACGATTTTAGATGGAATATACAAGATGAAGCAAAAAACATCGTATAACACTTCATATTTTTTAAACTTGCCAGAGGTTTTAATTGCTTTGAGTATTTGCTCTGTAACAAACCCAATTATTGAAAAAGCTCTTAACGAATTAGAGCAATTAAGAGGTGCTGATGCTCATAGTAGTTATATTATTGAGAAAAGTGAATTGAATGCATTGAAAAATTTAGGAATTAATTTAACTTGTGAGCCAAGAATGTAAGGAACTTTATTATTTTTACATGAATGATGCAATTATTAAAAATAAAGATGGAAGTAATGCGAAAAGCATTCAAAACTTGTATTTCTGCCTAAAATATGGTATAAATAATATGTTATATATAGGGGGCAAAATATGTTCAAATTAGTATCAGATTATAAGCCAACAGGTGACCAACCTAAGGCAATAGAATATTTATCTAATGGAATAAAAGAGGGCAAGAAATTCCAGACACTTCTAGGAGTTACAGGTTCTGGAAAAACTTTTACTATGGCGAATATTATACAGCAAGTTCAAAAGCCAACATTGGTTTTAGCACATAATAAAACACTAGCTGGGCAATTATATAGTGAATTCAAAGAGTTTTTCCCAGAGAATAATGT
>CALUSJ010000003.1 GCA_944323405.1 Candidatus Gastranaerophilales bacterium | reverse complement strand
TATTCTTTAGTTTGTTAATAGCTTTTTGATGTTTAATACAAGCTTCTAAAACAAGAGTTAATTTAATTAATTCTGCTAGACTTATATAATTATATTTTGAGAATTCTGATAAATCTGGTCTAATATCATCATTATCAAACATATCCTCATATTTTTGTAATTTATTTCTAAAATCATTTCTTGCATTCAGTAATTTTTTAGATTCAGCAATTCTTTTTTTGTTCTCAATATTATAAATAACATTATTTTTAATATCGACAATAACATCAAGACCTGTACTTAAAACGTTTTTAACAACCTTAAATGCATTGGCAAGATATTCTACAGCTTTTTGAAAAACATTCTTAGGTTGTTCAATAATTTTATTTATTGGATATGGTTGCCTTGTACAGATTCTGGTTTTGGCCTGCGTCTTTGTTGCAGTCAGGCTTTTTGACTTAACTTTTGATTGTGTTTTTGTTATAACATTTTGTTCTGTTTTTGATTCAGTTTTTATTTCATTTTCCATAAGTTTGTCAACCATATTTTGTATAAAAGGTATACCAACTCCATTAATTTGTTTTAAGGTACGGTTTAATTCCTCTAAAGAACTTTTGAAAGATTCAAGCGACTCTTCTTTTGACTCTATAACCTTTTCGTTTTTTATAGCCCTTTGTTCCACTTTGTGTTCTACTTTTTCATCACTGGTAAACAAGCCGTTAAACAAGTTTCCAAACATACTAAAAAATCCACCCTGTGAACCCAGTGAAGTTCTTCTATGTTCAGGTTCAAAAAACAAACTAGACATATATGCTACCATAGGTTTTTCTGAATATGGTACAAGTTTATTAGTTTCCTTCGGCTTAAATTTAGTTAAGATTGAAAATTTTGTTGTCTTAAATCTTGCAATAGGTTTTATCATTACATCCAGTCCCCTATATCCATAATGTCATTTGCAATTTCTTTAAGAGCCGCCCACAAATCCCAATCAAAATTAACTCCCGCAGGTATCTCACCAAAAATAGAAGTCATCAATCCTTCCACAGTATCTAATGGCGGAGCATCATGAATTTCTTGAAGAACTGGATCCATGCGTATATCAATATTGCCCATTTCATTTAAAATTTTCACTTCATCATTCGATAAATCAAAATCATCTTGAGCTTCTATGTCAAAGTGCTGGTCGTCTGGGAAGCTCCCGAAAGATACAGAATTTTGTGTTACTTGCAGACCTTCTTTTGATAACGCTCCGGTTTTATGGTCATAATAGCAATCCTTTATTGGTTGTCCTGCGTTTTTAAGTTTTTCACAAGTCCTAAGATAAGTATTTTGTACACATATACCATTGTAATTCAGATTTCCAGTATAAACATCAATCAAGTCATTGCTGAAGTATAAACCTTCCTGTTAAAATAATGCTTTTGATTTATCATAATTTTTAATAATATTTTCTCCCTTAAGACTGAAGCCCCCTGTATAATCACTTACATACTCCTCTTTAAAGGGTAAACCACGTTTTGAAAATTCATCTTTTGTGTCAAATACTTTATTAGTATATGGTTGATATGATTGACCCATTTCATCCCATACTTTCTTTTTATTAATTCCCATATAAGCTACCAATGGAATTGATACACTCGGAATCTGAATTTTGTTACCCTTAGATTTTATCTTATTAAACAATTGTATAAACACATCTTGCATTAAATGTGTTTGAGAATTAATTATCTTTTGAGATAGTAGCTTGCCTTTGAAATTTGGTAAAGAATTATTCTTGTTTTTTGGTTCAATATAGGTATTAATAGAATGTATTTTCATTTTACTTATCCTCAGTATTTTTACTATTAATTTTACTAATAATTATTGGATTTCTTTTAATGAAATTTTCTTTTATATAATTTTTAACTTTATCTTGATTGATATCATCAATTTGCTCATATATTGAAAAAATATTTTTATCCAACATAGCCATTAAAAAATTTTTAGGCATTAAAGAATAGACCTCTTCTGTCAGCATTATCCTTGAATATTCTTTAAAATCTCTTTTTATCTCCGAAATATCATGTGAAAGGTCTTTGTTTAATAGACTATTCCATAAATTGTTTATTTCCGTTAAATTATTTATCGGAATTTCATAATAGGTATATGGCTCATACTTTAAGGCCGTTATACCCTCTTCAGGTGTTAATACTTCAAAATATGGTTTATCACTATATGAATTTAAATATTTTATTTTTTCTTCATACAATTTTACTGCAAGCTTTTCTAAATCCATATCCTTAATATTTTTATCTTTGAAATTCTCGATTTTATGGTTTATATAATCATCTATTCTTTTTTTCTCATCGGGTGAATATTTAGCATACAATTTTGAAATGAATACTGGTATAATTAGATCTTGATTCTTTACAAAATATCTGATTTCTAAACTATTATCTTTATCAAAAATATTAACAAATTTTGTGTTATTTAATACCAAATCGTTATTTTTAGAAGAGACTTCTCTTAAAAATTTTGGTGCTATATTTTTATTTATATTTTCAAATATAATGCTTTCTTGTTGTTTAAATTCTTTTGAGTTAACGGTTAAATAAACTGACATTTTTGAATTTTCTAATAAAGTCTTATAATATTTTCTCACATCGTCAAGCTTCATCGTTTCTATTTCATTTAGTATGTCTTCTGGGGTTTTTAACTTATTTTCAAATAATGTTTCATTTATTTTAGTATTAGTTTTAAATTCATTTGATGACAGGTATGTTTTATAATACTTTTTTGCCATTTCTAAATCATCTAATGAAAAAGCTTCTGTAGTAAGTATTTTATTAAATTTTGAAATCTTTGAAATATCATTAGCATTTTTAATATCTGTTATACACATTAAAGTATCGGAATAACTATCTTTAAAACCTTCTGAGTCAAATTTATTATCTAATATTTTTGTAATTATCAAATATTTTATTGGTTCAATTTTAAAATCAGGCTCTATATCTATTGACGAAATATATTGAGCTGTTAAATTAAGTTTATTATCCCTACTATTATCAATATTCACAAACAATTTTAAATTAGTATCTGGATACTCATAAATATGCACATTAGGTAAATCCAGATGGTCTTTGCCCTCGATTTTTTTGTTGTATTTGTCAGTTACTTCGATTGGAGTTGCAAGATTACGGAATGAAATATTGTTTCTAGCTAGAATAGCCTGCCCTGTTATGTAGTCAGAAAGCTCAAAATTTGGGGTTGAAACATTTGCGGGCTTCGTTTCTTTTGCCTGCCTGTTTGTATAATAAATTGGATTTGTACTAATGCTGATTGGATTAATCATACCCTAACCTTTTAAATAGTAAAAAATATAACTACTACACATGAATATTAAAACACTTAAATATTAAAATTTGATAAATCTTCTTATAAATTTTACAAAGATTTACATTTTTACATTTCATAAAATTATTTTTTACAAGTATAATAAGATTAATTCAAGCAGTTTTATAAGCTAACAAAAAAGATTTTCTTTATACCTTATATAAATGGAGGTTTTTAAAATGATCAATATTAGTATTCAATCTCATTACAATAAATATAACTATTATAAAACAATCAGTTGTCAGCCAAAGAATACACAGTTTAAAAGCAAATCACCTAATATGGTTCTTCCTTCTGAAACATATCGTGCTTACGCTCTTTCAAAGCCTTCTTTTAAAGGAGTTAATCAAATCAACGATATTTCTCTAATTTTAACAGAAGAAAAAACTAATCCTAGAATTTGTGTAGAAATATTGAACAATAACAAGTTTGATTCAAAAATTGGAGTTCCAGCTGTATATGAAATAGCTGTACACGACCAATTATATGATGAAAAGAGACGAAATCCAAAACTGAAAGACGAAGAATCACAAGTAACAGATTACAAGCGAAGATTTGATGTAAGCTGTCAGGAGGAAGATTTAGTTGAAACATTAAAATTGATTCGTGATAAATTTGTTAATATTAATATTGAGAAAAGGTATATTGATAAAGCAATGAAGCTTGCACCTATCGGATTCAAATTACATACGCTTAATCTCGAATCAGTGGGTAACTATGAAGATATTCCAAAAGGAACTTCTGAAGAAGATTATAATAAAATAATTTCAGAAATTTCATACAATGATATTCAAGACTTTAATGATAGTATTCTAAATAATTCAGATACAAGAATCACACTTTCGGTAAACAAAGAATTCTATAACAAGCATAAAGATGAAATAAAACCGCTCATTGCAGCTATCTATGAACACTAAATAAGCTAATATGTTTCTTTAGTTTTATATTTTTCATACAAATCAGGACGTTTGGCTTTTGTTCTAATTATCTTTTGCTCCAGTCTGAATTCATCTATAAGTTTATGATTCCCGTTTAAAAGGACTTCAGGCACTTTTAAGCCTCTGTATTCTCTAGGTTTTGTATACTGAGGGTACTCTAACAGGCCATCTGAAAAGCTATCATCATGGGCTGATTCAATTTTTCCAAGAGTTCCTTCGATTTTTCTTGCAATACTATCAATGACACATAATGCAGGAAGCTCGCCACCTGTAAGAACAAAATCTCCTATCGAAATCTCACGAGGCTTAATTATTTCTCTTATTCTTTCATCAAAACCTTCATAATGTCCGCAAAGAATAATTATTTGGTCATACTGAGCTAACTCATTTGATATTTTATCCGTAAACGGTTCCCCTTGCGGGGTCATCATTAGTGTAATACTCTGTCCTGCTAGTTTATTTACGCTTTCATAGCAGTCAACATAAGGCTGCGGCATTAAAACCATCCCTGCACCGCCGCCATATGGGGTATCGTCAACTTTTTTATGTTTATCAAGCGTATAATCTCGTGGATTATGGGTTACTACATCTATAACTCCGCTCTCCTCTGCACGTTTCATTATACTAAAATCCATGTGCGATTGAATAAGCTCTGGAAAAAGAGTCAAAACATCAAATCTCATTCTAAAAGCCCTTCCAGATTGTTAATTTGTATTCTGCGATTATTTATATCAACAGAAAGCACAATTGCTTTAACAAATGGAACTAGACAAACTTTTTTACTCAATGTTTTTACTGATAATAAATCACTTGCACCATTATTTGATACACCAACTACCGCTCCAACTTTTTTATCACCGTCATACACGTCAAGCCCAACAAGTTCATCTATCAAAAACTCATCTTCTTCCAAATACTCTCTTGCAGTCTCCTCATCAACAAATAAAAGCTGGTTTTTGTATTCTAATATATCATTCAAAGAATCTATTCCCTTGAACTTAATTATTCCGCACTTTGGAGTAAACCGCAAGCGTACAACTTCTAGCTCCTTATACTCTCCACCTTGCATGACATAAACAGATTTTAATTTGGATAAAAACTCTTCCCTATTCTTAGAATACCCTAACTTAGCTTCCCCTTGAACACCATGAAAATTAAGAATTTTTCCTACTGAAACAAAATTATTCTTCATCTTCTTTCTTCTTAGGTTTTCTACCACGTTTCGGCTTCTCTTCAGCTTCAGACGGCTGTTCCTCTTTAGCATTCTCTGCCGCAACAGCATCCGTCTTAGCTTCAACTGCTACAGGAATTTTTTCTTCTGCAGACGGTTTTGCATGCTTTGCTACCATATAATCCGCAGGCTTATCAGCACGATCTTCATTCCATCTGTCTAACCCCATTTGAGCACGAATTAATTTTATTCCGACATGAACTCGCCATTCATCCATTTTTAATTGCGCAGCAATAATTTTATGACAACCTATCGGAGGCAAAGGCAACAAAGGCTCATACAAGGCTTTTATTGCCATCATCTGATCTGGTGATATCGCCAATTTACGTTTTGGGAATGGAAGCTTCGGTAACATCATTTTTTGTCTAATAAGGTTTATACCAAAGAAAACTTTTTGCGGCTCTATACCAAGCTTTGCTCCTATTACCTCATGACAATCTGGATTAGGCAGCGGCAGCATCGCTTTATATAATACCTCTACCTGTTCCAATTGTTCTTTACTAATTAATAATGGTCTTGCAGATTTTTGTTTCTTTGCACCCATTTTTCTCTGTTGAGGCTTTACACTTGCATAATTATTTTTAAACCCGCCCTTATTATCAAATCTTCTTTGAGAGCGATTATCTCTTTTTTGATACCCCTGTTGGCCATTTCTATTATCACGGCGTTGGTAATTATTTCTATAACCGCCTTGCTGAGGCTTATCATAACTTCTTGGACGAGACTCTGTTGAATATGAACTATATGAACTATAACTTTGCATAGGCTTATCATCAGATGACTCATTTCCTTTATCTGCGTATAAGCAATTGGGACATATCACTCTTTTGGGGTTTTTTGTTTCAAATTCCGCACCACACTTAATGCACTTGTTTACATACATAATAAAAGCCTCTTAACCAAATTAAATAAAAAATTCTACTGCTAACAAATAACTAATCCTATCAATTAAAATAATATAATATGAGATTAAATCAAAAAACTTGGAGTTGAAAATTCAACTCTACATAAGCATTATAATATAAGTTTCTTTATTTTGCAAGAGGTTTATCAAAAGTAAAAAATATATTGGTAGAATTATCGCATATTATTGGTTTTTGATGTATAATATCAGCATGGAAATTTCAGTTATTGTTCCTGTATACAAAACAGAAAACTTTCTTGATATTTGTCTAGATAGTTTAATTAATCAAACATTTAGTGATTTTGAAATTATATGTATCAACGACGGTTCTCCTGATAACTGTATTAATATTCTCAGACAATATTCTAAACTGGATAAAAGAATTAAAGTCTTTTCTCAAAAAAATCTCGGGCTTTCAGAAGCAAGAAATAATGGCCTTAAATACGCAAGGGGTAAATACATAACTTTTGTTGATTCAGATGATTTTCTGGCTCCTAACGCTCTAGAGAGCATGTACAATAATATTGAAGAAAATAACAGCGACTACATGTTTTCTTATGTCTACCAAGTATTCCCTAACTATGGGAAATACTGGGAATTACCTAACATTAATGAGTTTAAAAAGTTTATCAAGAATCCCGTTTTTAATGAAAGCGATTTAAGTGCGGAGTTTTACCTTAAATTTATATACAGCACTTGGGCAAAAATGTATAAGCGCAGCTTTATAAAAGATTTTTCGTTTCCTAAAGGCCTAATTTTTGAAGACTTTCCTTTTTTTGCATTGTGCTATTTGAATGCAAAACGTATATCATACGATTTTAATCCGCTGTATTTTTATAGAAGAACAAGTGATTCCATTATCACAAGCCCCGGAAAAAAATTTTTAGATATATTTGAAATAAATAAAATTACAAAAAAAATTTTTGAAGACTCTGGCAAATACGAAAAATATAAAACCGTTTTGTTAATAAGTCAGATGGAAACAGTCTTAATAAGAACTTTAGAAACAAGTGGTTATGTCAAAAAAGAAATGTTTAATATGATACAAAAAACATATGGAAACATTGATTTTTCTCAATATGATAGAAAAATGCTAGAAAAGAAAAATGTATATTATGCTTATCAAAACATCTTAAACAAAAGCTATGAAGAGTTTAAAAAGTTTGAAAGAAAGGTGAAAAATGGCAGATGAACCTTTAATATCAATAATAGTTCCTATCTATAATTCAGCAGAATTTTTAGAAGAATGTCTTAACTCCCTTATGCTTCAAACATACGAAAATTTAGAATTTATCTGTGTTAACGATGGCTCCAGCGATTATTCATATGATATTTTAAGAGAATATCGGGAAAAGGATACCCGCTTTGTAATATTAAACCAAGAACATTACGGAATAAGTAGAGCAAGAAATAGCGGTTTTAATTTAGCTAGGGGAGAATTTGTATCTTTTATTGATTCTGACGATAGAATATCTTTGAGCTTATATCGAAAATTTTCAAAGCTTGACATCAAACCTGATATTTATATGTTTAATGCGTGTGAATATGATAAAACTGCAAAAGAAGTTTTTCCAAAATATTTTTTTGATATAAATGAATGGGCAAATCACAAAAATACATTGAGTATTCACAAGTTTAGCGACAACAAAAATCCTTTTGGCGGTAATATGTCTGCAATAAACAAAATATTCCGTAAATCATTCTTACAAAACCTTAAGAAAATATCACCAGATGGTAAGCTCTTCTCTGACGATTTAACATTCAGCGAACAGTATTTTTTCTTTTTAACAATGATTTTCGCAAAATCGATAATAGTAAACCCAGATCCGCTATACTACTATAGAATAAATAACACAAATATTACCAAAAGTTATTCTAAAGAAGCCTTTGACATATTTAAAACTGTAGATAAGATTGAAAACTTATTAATAACTACAAATTTATATGAAGCATACAAATATGCGCTATTTCAATACAAGTACAGACAGTTTGCATCACTATTTATGCTAACAGAGGCTTCTTTGCAAGAACGTTTTTATAATGAAAGCAAAAGAAGGCTCTTAAGTTATAAAGCGTCAGATTTAAACCCAAACATCTGTAAAAAATTATTACATTATGGTATTTATCAAAATATAATAAACTTGAATTATCAAGATTTTTACGAAAAATATAAAGGGAAGCTGGAACAACCTAACTTAGTTTTCCGTAAATCACTCTTTCAATCCCAGCCAAATCTTCCACAACACTAATATTACAGAAATCTTGTTTCATAAAGCTTTCTACTTTCTCAGCCTCTCCAAGTCCCAGTTCAAATATAAGCCAGCCGTTTCTGTTTAAAAATTTTGGAGCCTCGCAGACAATTTTTCTATAGAACTCTAACCCATTTTCTTTTGCAAACAATGCCATCGAAGGCTCATGTTGAACTTCCGGCTGCAAAATAGTTCCCTCTGGAATATATGGAGGATTTGAAATAATCATGTCAAAACTTTCATCTTCCCTTACTTTAGAAAATAAATCTGATTTTCTAAAAACAGCCCTGTTATTAATACCTAACTTAGTGACGTTATCTAAAGCAACTCTTAATGCATCAGATGAAATATCAACGCCTAAAACAACAGCGTCAGTATTTTTTGCAATACTACATGCTATACATCCTGTGCCAGTACCTATATCTAGAACATTTTGTAAATTATTATCTTTTATAAGTTCAATGGCTTTACTTACAACCAACTCGGTCTCATCTCTTGGTATTAGGACTTCTGGGCACACTTTATACCATTCACCCATAAAATAAGCCTCTCCTATTATGTATTGAATAGGGAGTCTATCTTTTATCCTTGCTAAAACCTTATCATTTATAAGTTCAAGTTGCTGCTCACTCGGCAAAACCCCTTTACACTTATCAAGCTCTGTATACTTGCAAAAATGCTCCAAAAGCATTTTTACTTCTATTTTTGCCTCATTTTCTTCAATACCTGCATCAGTCAATAATTTTATAATCGTCTGAATGTTCATTTAATATTCTTTCTATTTCATTTCTTATATCTAACTTTGACAATTCTTCTACATCTTTTTTCTCTATAGAATATTTTTTACATAACCTGTCATAATAATAAAGCTGCTTTTGGGTTGGCTTTTCTTTTGACATCTTAACTTCTTGCAAAAATTTTCGTTTTTTCTTTTCAAACTCTTTATTTGCTTCGATTATCGGACGTTGACGCTCTTTGTATTCATAATATTTGATACATTCTGCAATATAATCCTCAGTATCTCTTAAAAAATCTGAATTATCTATATAATCCAATAAAAAAGGGAATCTTGAGGCGTTGAGTTCTAGATAATACCTCTCATCTTCTAAAAATTTATCTAAAATTTCTTTACAAGATAAGCCTAAATTCTGCTTCACTAACGCTCTTAAATAATTGCAAACCCCGCTTTTCTGTGTTTTATCAAATGCGGGGTATATTCTGTTTTTTATCTGGTACATTTAAACCAATTTTCCTCTTTCCTTTTTCCGTCTTGAGTCGCAACGCCTACCATTTTAGTAAGTCGTCAACACCAAATTTTTTCCCGGCCTCATTATTTACAAACTTCATAAGTTTCTCTCTTAATGGATTTGTTTGATAAGACCTATGTTTTTCAGCCTCATGATATTCTTTTTCTTTATGTTCTAACTCATGATTTGTAATCACTGTAAATCTTTTTCTTTGATCAGATGTCATTTTCTTAAGCCTCTTTTATAGTTAATATCTCTTATGTATATATAAAGTATTTAACTATAAAAAAATTGCCTTTTTTATTGCCTTTTATTAAGAATTGTAACAAAATTAATAAGAAAATGCAAATTTCTTAATATTTTTAAACATTATAAAGCTTGGCTAGAGCATATTATAGCTTAATTGTTCTGAAAATTGTAAAATATTTATGCGCACCATAATAAATTACAATAGAGACAAAATAATTTTCTAAATCATTAACTTCCAGATAAGTTTGTATAGGAGTCTTTCTTTTAGTACTTTTGAAATTCCCGATAAAGTCTAAGAACCCCATGTGAACTTTTTGTGCAAAAGTATATTTAGGCTTAGGGATATGTTCATCATAGAACATTTCAGGCGTGTAATCCCTTTCGTATACTGGAATAATGTATTTTACAAGGCCATTTTGTTTAAACAGCATAAACCATTTCCCTTCGTGCTCACGAGGAGTTAGAAGGTAATAACCTGGCTCAACAGTAATAGTTTTAAAATATATCGGAGAATTAAGCCGTAGAAGCGGGTATACTGACCAAGTGGCATCTTTCAAATCATAATATTGTTCAGGGTCGATATTATGAAGATAGGAAAAAGTTGGAACCTCAAGCGAATTATATATTTGTGCATAGTTTTTTGTTGGTTTTACTTTTGTTCCCTGCGGCGGGATAATAATTTCTTCGTCATCAGAATACTGTTGATAGGCATCCGAACTGTCGTTTGAAGGGATTTCTTCACTATTTTCCTCTAAGCTATTAGGATCAATATCATCATAAAAACCCGGCGGCGTTCCTGCATGTCCTCCCGTATCAATCGGGTCTGCATAAACCGGCTGTAATAAAAGCAACATAATACCTATTAGAAAGTACTTTTTGAACATACCACTATTTTAATGTATTTATATAGAAAATCAAGAAATAATTTTTAGACTTCAAGAGGTTGATCCAAAGAACGTATAGAAATTTCAGCTTCATTTGCAAAAAGCTGTTTCATATGATTAACAAGATCGTTTGTAGAATTAACCCAAAAAGTAGGTGATGTTAGAATTTTAGTACTATAACCATCAACTGGCGGCAATTTGAACATGACAGGATCGTCACCGTGGTGTTTTGCAAGGACATCCTTTATGCCGCACAATTCTTCATATTTTACCTCTTTTTTAAGATTTACAGTTACTATATTTGAATTATCAACAGACTTTACGTTATCTATTAGCAAGCTTATTTGGTCTTCACCTCTATGCTGCACTTTTCCAGTAACTACGACCTTATTTTCCTGCTGTAGAATATCGCCAAACTCCATTAATTTTTTATGGAAACAAACGCAGTCAACTTTTCCAGTCAAATCTTCTACGGTTACGAATCTCAAGAATTTTGTCGGATCCTTCTTGGTAGGAATTTGTCTTGTTGCAGTTATAAGCCCGCATATGGTAACTTCTGATTCTTCTTTTTGCTCTGCAAGCTCCGAAACTCTGTGGGTCATTAAAAATTGCATTTTGTCTCTTATTGAAAACAGCGGATGCGAAGTTACGTAAAAACCCAGAAACTCTTTTTCAAACTGTTGAATTTCTTTATCAGTATATTCTGCATCGCTTCCGACTAGCTGATATTGAGCATTTGCAAAGTCATCATCCTGACTCATTACTGAAAACAGGCTGACTTGCCCCATTGCTTTGTCTTTAGCTTCTTTTGAAGTCACATCAAGAATGTGCTCTATATTATCAAATAATTGCTTACGGCTTTTTTCAATATTAGAAAAAGCTCCGGCTTTAATCAATCCTTCTAAAGACTTTTTATTAACGAATTTCGCATCAACACGTTTGCAAAAATCGAAAATACTCTTAAATTCGCCGTTTTCGTCTCTTTCTTTTATAATCGCTTCAACAACAGGCTCACCAACCTGTTTTATAGCAGCAAGCCCGAATCTGATATTATCTCCGTCAGGTGTATATTCAAGATATGATTTGTTGATATCCGGCGGAAGTACTTTTATACCGTACTTTTGAGCTTCTTCAATATACAATTGGGTCTGGTCTTTATTATCAGACACGCTTGAAAGCAATGCTGACAAGTATTCAACAGGGAAATGGCATTTTAAATATGCTGTTTGATAAGCAACAAATGCATACGCAGCTGAGTGAGACCTATTAAAGCAGTACGATGCAAATGCTTCTATTTGTTCAAATAAAGTTGCAGCATCATCGGGCTTCATATCATGTCTTGTAGAAGCACGCTCAATAAAGCGTCCTTTTTGCTTCTGCATTTCTTCTACCTTTTTCTTACCCATCATACGGCGGACAATATCAGCTTCTCCAAGAGAATAATCAGCAAGAGTTTGGAATACTTGCATAATCTGTTCTTGATAAACAATTGTTCCATATGTATCTTTTAATATAGGCTCCAAAAGCGGATGTGCGTATGTTACCTGCTTTACACCGTGTTTTCTTGCAACAAATTCATCTACCATGCCAGATCCTAAAGGCCCAGGTCTAAACAAGGCAACGAGAGCGCCTAAATCTTCAAATACGTCAGGCTTAAGCCGTTTTACAAGGTTAATCATACCTTGTGATTCAAGCTGGAATACCCCGACTGTCTCACCTCGTACAAGCATCTGGTAAGTTTCTTTATCATCAAGCGGAATATTGTTTATATCTATATCAACCCCACGATATTTTTTAACCATATCAACGGTTTTATAAATCATTGTAAGGTTTCTTAAGCCCAAAAAATCCATTTTTAGAAGCGAAAGCACTTCTGTAACTTCGTGCGGAGGATATCCTGTCTGTACAATACCATCCTTTGAAGGCTGGACTGGAATTATTGTATCCAATGGAGCATGCGAAATTATAACACCTGCTGCGTGAGTTCCTGTACCGCACTTCAAGCCTTCAATAGCCATAGACATATCAATAAGTTTCTTAAAGCTAACTGACTTGCCTGTTTCAGGGTTTGGGATCTGGTAATCTTCATCATAAAGTTTTTTAAGCTCAGAACCTTCAACCTGCATTGCATCTTTAATCCATTTTGCTTTTGGATTTGTTGCCTGAGCAAGCTCTATTGCTGGTTCTATTAAACCTGTAAGACGATTACTTTCTGCAAAAGGTATTTTTAAAATACGTGCTATACCTTTAAACGCAGCTTTGGGAGCATAAGTTGAAAACGTAATAATCTGACAAACTCGATCTTCTCCATACTTTTGGGTTACATAATCAATTACTTGGCGCCTTTTTTCAATACAAAAGTCAATATCTATATCAGGCATCGTAAAACGTTCTTCGTTCAAAAACCTCTCAAACAACAGATTATGCTTAATAGGGTCTAAGTCTGTTATTTCTAGAGCATAAGCGACTACACTTCCAGCAGCAGAACCTCTTCCTGGGCCAACCGGAATATTATGAGTTTTAGCGTAATGTATAAAATCCCATGTTATTAAGAAATACGCAGGGAATCCCATTTTATTTATTACGCTAAGTTCATAATCCACACGCTCTTTTAGCTCAGGAGTTATTTCTCCATACCGTTTTTTCAACCCTTCATAAACTATATGCTGTAGATAAGTCTCATTAGTATAACCTTCTGGCACATCATAATGCGGAAGCGGTGCGTTTCCGAGCTCTATTTCTATATGACATTTTGAACATACTTCTTCCGTATTTTTAACACACTCCTCAAAAGTCTCATCATCCATCCAAGAGAAAGCCTTGCGCATTTCATCCTGCGACTTTATATAAAATTCATTATTCGGGAAGTGAAATCTGTTCGGATCGTCCTTATCGGCATTTGTTTGCAAACACAATAATGAATCCTGCGCATCGGCATCTTCTCTTCGCAAGTAGTGGGAGTCATTTGTTATAATCATCTTTATGCCAAGCTCTTTAGCGATTTTTATTAAATCAGGGTTAGTACGCTTTTGCTCTTCTAGATTGTGATCTTGAAGCTCTATATAATAATCATCCCCAAATAAGTCTTTATATCGCTGTGCTGTTTCTTTAGCATTATCATATTCTTGTTTTAAAAGATGCTGCAAAACTTCACCACCGAGACAAGCAGATGCACAAATTAGCCCTTCGTGGTATTCTTTTAAAAGTTCAAAGTTAATTCTTGGTTTATAATAAAAACCTTCACACCAAGCCGTTGAGACAAGTTTTATCAGGTTTTTATAGCCTACAGAATCTTTACATATTAAAATCAGGTGATACAAAGGATTATGTGCACTATCATGTACGTGGATATCACCATCATGAACATAAAATTCACACCCTATAAGCGGATTTATTCCGGCTTCTTTTGCTTTTTCATAGAATTCAATTGCCGAATACATTACCCCGTGATCTGTTACTGCAATACCAGGCAGCTCGTTATCAACAGCATACTTTACTAAATCTCCGATTCTTATAGTTCCGTCCAACAGTGAATACTCAGAGTGGATATGTAATGGAATGAATTTCGACATATTATAAATCTAGCACATAAACATATTAACGTTTGTAAAATTTTTGCTTACCTTTTGGATATCTATTTTTTGTTTATATTTTTGGGCCTTGTAAGTTTTCCGTATTGCTGAATTTTTGCTTCGTAAAGATGATTATAGTATTTTCTCGCATCACGAGCTCTATAGTTCGGATCAGCTTTTTTGGCTGCCGCAATCTTTGCTTCTGCTTTATCAATCATTGCAATAATTTCTTTTACTTCAAACATTCTTGAATTATCTACATTACGTTTTTTCAATAAATAATTTATGAATTTCTTATTATTGCCATTAATTCGTTTGTATAAATCTAAAGCATCTTTATTTGAAGATAATATTTTCTTCTTTCCAATAAATCTATCAGCTTTTCTTGTATCAGCAATTGAAGCAAATATTTCAGGCAACATCGCAAACCGCATTTTTGTCGCTTTATCAGCAAATTCAACTTTTTGCCTATCAAAAGTTTTTACTCCTAACTTTTTAGAAACAAAATCTAGAACTGTATCCTTTATAGTAATTTCGTTTGCGGGTTTGCTTGTCGTAACAGGTACTTGTACTGTTTGTTCAACTGAAGTTGAGTCTTTTACTTCAGGTTTAATTTCTTCTACAACTTTAGTTAAGCTGCTTTGTTCTTTTGGAGATGATACAACAACCTGTTTTTTAATATCAGAAGATACTGTCTCATTAATAACAGGCTTTATAACATTTGTTTTTGTTTCTACTTTTTCAATACCTGATGTTGCTGGAATATTTTGTATAGTTTTACCAGAACCGCTTATCCAGCTTCTTAGTATATTGAAAGAATTGATTAGACGTCTTTTTGCATTCTTAAGCAATGATGGGCGTTTTCTATAACCGGCTCTATATAAATCTTCTTTGTGATGATAATAACCTTTGGTTTCAAAGAATGGATTACGAATTTCTGTTTGCAAGGCTTTAACACGGGTTTCACCTTCTGTCATAGCAAGAATACGCAGAATATTACCCCTAAATATGTTTAAATCTTTTGATGGAACCACTGCTATAGCTTCATTTAAATCTTTTGCTTTTGTGTGTGAGGATATTTTATCAACAATTTTGTTAACAAAGCTATTTACATATTTATCTTTTTCCATAGATTCAAACAGTTTACTCAACTCTGTTATGGTTTCATTTTTATTTATATAATCATTTGCACATAAATAATCATGATACTTATTAATAAGCTTCAAACGGGTATCTATATTTTTTCTATTAGTTGTCTTAAATATGTTTAGTAAATCTTTATCATTACCTTTTTGAAGCATTTCTTTTGTAGGAACAAAAAATTCACTTAATGTATTAAAGAGCTTTCCTACTTCTGGATTATAATACTTTAAAAAAGATTCTTTATTTAGAATTTCGGTTTCTTCAAAAGTATAATTTGATTTTATTCTACGTGCTTCCAACATAGAATCATACAATGCAGAATCAAAGCTTCCGTTTTCCATCATTCTATCTAGCTGCTTTACTGCTTCACTATTATTCTTGTTTAGAATCAAGTATGATTTTATGTCTTTATGATTTCTAACATACTTTTTGCTAAAAGGAGATTCTAATAATTGAGGAACTAATTCAATATTTTGCGGATTCTCATTATGGTAGATATCATTAGTTATATTTTTAACAAAGTCGAGGCGTCTTTTATTGTTATTAATACCTGTAAAAATCCTTTCCAGGTTTGCAAAAGAACTTGCAAATTGTGAGATTATTTCCCGATGAGCGTCTTTTGGATTTTTGATTAATTTAAAAACATTGTTTACATGTTGGGAATTTTCTTCAGTGCCAGGAATTTTGTGGAAATTATATTTATTATATTTGTTTGCAAGAAAATCCCAAAATGCCATTCTTTTTTTTGAAGCTCTTTTTGTTAAATTAATAATGTCACTAACCTGCTGATTAAGCATGTTAGCAGTTTCTTGTTGACAAAATTGTCTTTGCAAGCTTATACTGCCAAAACGGCCCTTAAAATTTGTAACATTGTGACTAGCTGTAATTTTCATAAAAGCGGGTTCTCCTATTGGTTGTTATTTTTATAAACATAAAAACCCTAAAATTTTTTTTTGCTAGTTTTTAAATATTGTATGCAACAAATCTACACAATTCGATTAAAATTTCTGGGAAAATTCCCAACAGCACAGTAATAGCAGCTGTTACAAGCAGTACAAATTTTTGAGAAAAAACTGGTTTTAAATATTTTATATCTGTATTTTTATCACACCTAGTAAACAATGGAAGAAGAATTTTTAAGTAGTAGTACAGAGCAACAACTGTAAGAAGCAGCAATACTAATAAAAAAGGAATAAAGAATAAACCCGAGTTTGCAATTGCACTAAAAAGATAAATTTTTGCTATAAAACCAGATGTGACAGGGAATCCAGCAAGTGCTATTATTGAAATAGCATACGCAAGTATCAGCGTGCGATTTTCAAAAAACAAACCTTTGAAACTGTCTGTATTCATCGGATTTTTATCACCATATATGTTTAGAAATGCAAATACTGCTATATTCATTAATACATAACAAACAAGATAAAATATAACAGCTGATAAATTATAAACAGATACAAGTGAAGCCGTTAAAAGAGCGTAGGATGAATTTGCGGAAGCAGAGCAGGCAAAAATCACTTTCACATTATTTTCTCTTATCGCATAAGTATTTGCCCAAAAAGCAGTAAAAAGTGTAATAAATGCAACTGTAAAAGTAAGCTCAAGACTGTTATTGAGCGGGAATACAAGCAATCTGCATACAATTCCAAAAATAGCAAGCTTTGGCACAGTTGATAAAAACGCCAAAACAGAGGTTTCTGTCCCTTTATAAACATCTATAATCCAGTTTGCAAACGGAAATACCGCAAGCTTGGAAATAAGCCCGAAAATTATCATAATCGATGAAATGGAATACATTATGGAGGGTTCTTGATTTGTTATTATTTCATAAATATCTGAAATATTTATTGAACTTGTTATTCCATACATATAAGAAACACCGAAAAGAAAAACCCCTGTTGAGATAGCGGATGTTAACAGGTATTTAAAACTCGCTTCTTTTGAATAATATCCTTTTGCGGCTGCAATCAAAAAGTAAGTAGCAAAACTTAGAAGTTCAACTGATACGAAAAGTGTTAGGAAGTCATTTGCAGATACGATATTTATTGCGCCAAATAGTGCGGTAAGAAAAATTGCATTATAAGTATATGCATTTCCCTTGATTGTTCTAACCAGGTTTCGGCTTAAAAGTATTGCAAAAAATCCGCAAAGCAGTATCATAAAATCGAATAAGAGAGTGTAACTGTCTGACATAAGAGAGTTTTTGAATGCAAAATACTGCGGCTCTGTCTGTACGGTAGATAAAAGTACAATAGAAGATACTATTCCCAATACTGAAACAAGTCTTGCATATCTGTAGAATTTCGGGTGCAAAACCATTGATAAAACAAGTTGTAGGATAATAAATCCGGCAAGACATATATGTGGTAATAAGATGTTGAATATATCGTTTAGCATTTTGACCTCTTATTTGTTTAGTAGTTCATAAGTTTAGTGGTTTATAAGAAGTTAATTTAATCCTATCATTCCTATTATTGCATTTGGGTATAGTCCAAAGAGTATTAAACCAGCAAGAACTGCTCCTAATACAACAAATTCATGTACGGAAATGTCGTTGATTTTAGCCCAATCTTCTCTTGCTTCTCCAAAGAAACTTCTGTGAAGAAATTTGAGCATATAACAAGAACTTAAGATAAGAAGCGGAAGCGAAAATACAGCCGAGAATTTCAAAACTTCCGATAAA
>CALUSJ010000002.1 GCA_944323405.1 Candidatus Gastranaerophilales bacterium | reverse complement strand
AAACATACATTATCAATCCATATTTTTTAATTAACAGTCAGGGAAGATATTATTTGATTTGCAATTTTGATTATTACAACGAAATTGGTAATTATAAAGTTGATTTTATAAAGAACATAAGGATTCTAGATGACGAGAGAAAACCTTTAAATAATCTTAAAGGATATGAAAAGGGATTTGATATTTCAAAATATATAAATGAACATATTTATCCGTTTGGCGATAAAACAGTGAACGCAACATTGAAATTGTCAGATGAAAACGTGATTACTTATGTTGTCGAATGGTTTGGTGAAAGTGCAAAAATTTATAAAAAAGGGAACACATTTTTTGCAGATATCACAAGCAGTGAAAAAGCATTAATATACTGGTGTTTGCAATATGGAGAAAGCGTGGAACTAATGATTCCAAGTGAAACAAGAAATAAAATAAAAGAAAAAGTTGAAATAATTTATTATAAATATAAGGAGGATGTAAAATAATGATAAAATTTGATGAATTTTTTAAAGTTGAGTTTCCAGATGAAACAAAGGTGAAATTCAATATGAATAATGGCACGCCAGATGAGCCTGCATGGGATTTTTTAAAAGCGGATGATGATTCGGGAGATTATCAAAAGTGGTTAGATATGAATGCTCAAAAAGAAAAGCAGGCAAATAATAATTTGAATCGAGCTAAATATCTTTTGGCATTTGCTCAATATTATCCACTCGGACCTCAATTTTATATTTTTGGTGGTATGTATAAAGTAGATATAATAGACCCGGAAATATACAACCAAAAAGGTTATAACTTAACATTAATGGATAATTTTATTGAATATAGAAAAAGGCTAATTATAAAGTTAGAAAAACCTATTGGTAGGGCTGTTTACAATAAGAAATATGATTCAGTTCAAAAAAATTTAAATCCTGAAATATATGAGTTATTACCAAATCAAGTTATGGAGGAATTCTTGGGATTTAATAAAATTTTATTAACTCATAAACAACTTGAATATATTTATTCTCACGATGCACCTGAATGGGAAAAACAACTATCTTCCGTAAAAGGTGTGTATTGCATTACTGATACAAATACTGGCAAGGTATATATTGGTTCTGCATATGGTAAATATGCTGGCATATGGCAGAGATGGAAATGTTATGCGGATGTCAGGAATTTAACAGGAGGGAATAAGGCTTTTGAAGATTTAAAAATTAAAGATGAGAACTATATTATTAAAAATTTTACATATTCTGTTCTGGAAATTTTGGATCCAAAAACACCTGATGAAGAGGTTATACGGAGAGAAAATTTTTGGAAAGATGTTTTTAAATCTAAAATTTTTGGAATGAACAAGAATTAAAATAAACTAAATATAACTTCAAAATAATTTTAACTAAAAAACAAAATGAACTTTTGTTTTGAGTTATGAAATATCTTATATATCAATGATATTAATTTATACCAAAGCTCACTAGCAGTAAATTATTGTTAACCTAATAAATAATGGATTTTATTAATAATTGATTTATTTTTTCATATATGATATCATTTATTATGAAATTGTGAAAATAGATTTCTAATTTACTATAGGAGAATGGTTTAATGAAAAAATTTTTAACTTTATGTTTGCTTTGTTTATTTACCATTGCTGCTTTTTCTTTTGCTGGATGCACATCAAATCAAAAATTTACTGTGACTTTTGATTCTAATGGCGGAACATACATAGAATCAAGAGTTGTAGAAGAAGGAGAAACGATATATAAACCATCTAATCCTGAAAGACAAGGCTATGTTTTTGATGCTTGGTATTTTGATGATCAAAAATGGGATTTTAAAAAACAAAAAGTTACTCAAGATATTACTTTAGTTGCAAAATGGATTATTCAACCGGCTGATGGGATAATTTACATGCTTAATGATGATTATAGTGCTTATTATGTTGATGACTATCTTGGAACTTCTACTGATATAACCATATCTAGTACTTACCGAGGCTTACCAGTGAATGAAATAGGAAGTTGGGCTTTTTCTGATACTAATATAAGAAATATTAATTTACCAGATTCAATTATAAGTATAGGAGATTGTGCTTTTCAAGGTTGTGATTATTTAACAACAATTGATTTGCCGCATAATTTATTAGAAATAGTTGGTGGCGCTTTTCAAAATTGCGATAGACTTCAAAGTTTATTAATTCCAAAATCTGTTATAAAATTAGACTCTTTTTTAACAGCAAGATGTAGAAGTCTTACATCTTTAGCTGTTGAAGATGGAAATCTTTATTATGATTCAAGAGATAATTGCAATGCAATTATTGAAACTAAAACAAATAAATTAATTGATGGATGTAGAAATACAGCAATCCCTCATGGGGTTTTGTCAATTGGAAACGGAGCCTTTGAAGGGAAAAATCTACAAACAATGATTAATATTCCAAACAGCATTGTTGAAATTGGTTCTTTAGCATTTGCTGATAATCCATTCTTAAGTATTATTATTCCAAGTTCAGTAACAGAAATGGGAATGTCTGTATTTGAAGATTGCCTTAATTTAACAATATACTGTGAGGTTTCAAGTAGACCTAATGGATGGAGCGAAATGTGGAATAGCTCTCACAATCAAGTTGTTTGGAATTACACTAAATCTTAAAACAAAAAATGAAGGTGTTTATCCTTCATTTTTTGCTAGTTTCAAAGTTTAATAACCTTGCTTCTATTTTTTTAATTATCTCACTAATCCTTGTAATTTATCTAATGCATTTTCTTCAACTGATTCTGTTTTTGCGGGTTGTTGAACATTGCCAAGTTGTTGATTTTCTGTAGGTATTTGCGAAATTACTGGATTGTTTTGCTGTTGTTGAGGTGGCTCATGGGGTAACTGGTTTTGCATAAACAAAGCCCCAATTTCCATTTGTTGTTCTTCTTTTTTAAAACCTGCTGGCACAACTATAGATTTCTTTTTATTATCTTTTCCACC
>CALUSJ010000001.1 GCA_944323405.1 Candidatus Gastranaerophilales bacterium | reverse complement strand
GCTGTTATGAATGCGGTTAAAGAGCTTGATAATAGGATAACTGAAATTGTTCAGAATATTACAGATATCAACACAAAGCTTGAAGAGCAGATTAAGGTTAATGAAGAGCAAGCAAAAGTTATTGAAGCTCAAGCAAAAACTGTTGAAGATCTGGCAAAACGTATAGAAAAGCTTGAGAAAGAATAGCGTTAAATTTTACTTTAGCCTCTCACGGGCTGTTATTGGGCGATGCAGAAATGCTCGCCCTTTTTCTTGTAATAAATTTAGGAGGTTTTATTTTGGTTAAATATAAATTGCTTAGCAAACAAAAAGAATTTTTAGAAATTCCGCATTCAAATTCACTTGATGTAGCAATATATCAAGGCGGCTATGGCAGTGGTAAAACCTGGTGCGGCTCTCTTTTAGGGATACTTCTTGCAAGGAAGTATCCCGGCTGCCGTGGTTTGGTGGGGGCTAAGGAGTATGAACTTGTAAGAAAAACAACGCTTGTTTCTTATTTAGATCATCTCGAGAATTTCGGATATATTCAGGATAAGGATTATACATATAATAAAATTGATAAGATTATCAAATTTTCTAACGGTTCTGAAATCTTGTTTTCAGCACTTGAAGATCCCGAAAGATTTAAGTCTTTGAATTTACATTGGGCAGAGATTGAAGAAGCCTCTCAGATTACGGATTCTTCTTTTAAACAGCTTATCGGCAGGTTGAGGAATACATATAGAGGTAAAGGCTGGGTAGATTTTAGATATCGTCTTTTCGGGCATACAAATCCTCAGGCTGATAAAGGATGGATTTGGCATAGATTTGTTGAACAAAAAAAGGAAAATTATCGTTTAATAATTGCTCCTACTACAAATAACATTTACCTCCCTTCTCATTTTATTCAGTCTATGAAAGATAGTTTTGATGAAGAGTATTATAGAATTAACGTTCTGGGAGAATTCGGCGATTATTCTTCAGGGCTTGTTGTAAAAGGTTTTGGAGAGGAGAATAAACTTTATCTTAAATATAACCCGAATTTACCCCTGCATCTTACGTGTGATTTTAACGTTGATCCAATGTGCTGGGCATTAGCACATAAAGATGAAGAAAATGTTTACTTTTTTGATGAAATTGTTATTGAAAAAACAACAACTCAGCAATGTATTAATGAGTTTTTAAAACGCTACCCAGAACATAAATCATCTATTATTATAAATGGTGATGCTTCTGGTGATAATAGGAGTACACAGAGCGAGTATACAAATTATGCAATAATAAAAAATGCACTTAGTGATTATGGATACGAGGATGTTAAATTCAGGCTGCGAGATTATAATCCGCCGATATTGAACAGAATTTCGGCATTTAATGCCCGGGTGAGGAATTCAAAAGGCGAAAGACATCTTTTTATTGATCCAAGGCGGTGTAAGTGGATTCTTTATAATATTTATAATCTTTCGTTTAAAGAAGGTACAAGCATTGTTGATGTCCCTACTCATAACCAGATAAAATCAAATAGAGAAGCTAAGTTTTTAGAACATCCGTTCGATGCTATAAGCTATTTGGTTGAATATTACTGGCGTCTTAGAGGTTAAAATTATACGTAAGTGAATATTGGTACAGTTATTTATGTATTACAAATATAAAAGTTTCGATTTACCAAACGGTTTTTATCTGTTATAAAATCCTGTTCGCTTACGAATAGGTTGACGCATTTATCAACTTTCATTATGTTAAACAGGGCAAATATATTTGATTGAATATTAAAAATGCCAATTTTATTTAATTTGTAAAGCTCTTCAATAAATTCAATTGTGCAGTCTTGAACAAAAGTTAAGTCCAGCCCAACACGTAAATCTGAATTTGCTTTAATTTCATTGAATAATCTTTTGCACTCCCCAAAATTAAGTTTCGGGCTCAGTGGGGTTATTATGCAAAATTTGTCGGATAATCTAATTTCCATAATTTTATTATAAAACTTTGCATTTTAAGTATGAATTACCAAAAATTATGAAAAAACTATAACTTTAGATTGATTCTGTAAAAATAGTCTGTTCTCTATCCGGCCCCACACTTATTATTCCAATCGGAGCTTCAATTAAGTCCTGGATTTTTTCAACATACCTTTTTGCATTTTCCGGCAAATCCTCGTATTTCTTTATGTTTCCTAAAGGAGTTTTCCAGCCCGGCATGGTTTCATAAATAGGTTCCAAATATTTATGGATAAACACATCTGTTGGATAAGAAGTGTAGACTTTATCG
This sequence comes from Candidatus Gastranaerophilales bacterium, assembly GCA_944323405.1. GTDB lineage: Bacteria > Cyanobacteriota > Vampirovibrionia > Gastranaerophilales > Gastranaerophilaceae > CAG-196. Next base: position 6,579 of record CALUSJ010000001.1, on the reverse strand, counting down.
TTTCTGCAATCCTTGTAAGCGGTGCAGATTTTGATTTCATCGAATGTGTCAAAAACATCAATCTTAGTCAGAGCTACCTTTGTAATACCTCCAACCAGAACGGCATATTTCATAATTACAGAATCAAACCAGCCGCATCTTCTCGGACGTCCTGTTGTTACGCCGAATTCACGACCTATTTCCTGGATTTTTTTGCCTGTTTCATCTGTTAATTCGCTTACAAAAGGCCCTTCTCCGACTCTTGTTACATAAGCTTTAGAAACACCGATGACTTCTTGTATTATAGAAGGCCCGTATCCGCTGCCAACGGCAGCACCGCCTCCAATAGGATTTGAACTCGTTACAAAAGGATAGGTGCCGTAGTCTATATCAAGCATAACTCCTTGAGCACCTTCAAATAAAATCGTTCGGTCTTTATAACGGTTCAACAAATCTTGCCAATCAAAGCAAACATAAGGTTTAAATAATTCTGCATACTTCTCGCATAAAGAAATTATACAGTCTTTTGAATAAGCTTCAAGGCCATAAACATTCTTTAATACTTTATTTTTGAGAGGTAAAATCATATCAAGCTTTTCACTCAATGCTTCGTATGAATATAAATCCTGTATTTTTAACCCAATACGTGCATATTTATCACTATATGTAGGGCCGATTCCTTTTTTTGTTGTACCAATTTTACCTTTTCCGGCATTATTCTCTGTAAAGCCGTCAATTTCTATATGATATGGCATAGTAATAGAAGCCAGAGGGGATATTTTAAGGTTTTTGAAACTCACTCCCTCCGATTTAAGTTCATTCAATTCTCTTTCAAAAGATTCAGGATGAATAACGGTTCCGGCGCCAATAAAGCAAATGGTTTTGTCATATAAAATCCCAGAAGGTATCAGGTGAAATTTATATGTTTTGCCTTCAGACACAACCGTATGTCCGGCATTACATCCTCCCTGATATCGAATAATCATATCAGCATATCCTGCTAGCAAATCTGTGATTTTGGCCTTGCCCTCATCACCCCATTGTGCTCCTATAACAACCGTATTCTTCATATCCTCTCCAAATAAAAATATCTAAAATCGAATTTGTGTGCGGTTCTACTGTTGAGCTTGTTTTGCAGCTTTTTGTTTTGCCTGAACATCTAGCATTGAATTGTGTGCCATCATATAAACAGAGCAAATTTTATAGTTTTTTAAATACCAAGCACAATTTTCCTGCATACATACAATTTCAACCTGTGAGCCAACACTCATAAGCGGACATAAAGGTATTGATTTTTCTTGATCACGAGGTGTCATTAATTATCTCCTATCTTCTTATTTTGACATTTTTAATAAATTGCAGTTTTCGCTGCGTTTCTTTTCCTGATCTTTGTATATTTTAGTTCTATTGATTACTTCATCAAAATCTATTTCGTGTGCATTAAAATCAGGCCCGTCTACACAAGCGAATTTAACTTCTCCTCCAACAGTAAGCCTGCAAGCTCCGCACATACCAGTGCCGTCAACCATAATTGGGTTCATACTTGCTTCTGTATAAATTCCTCTATTGCGAGTCATGTCGGCAACAGCTTTCATCATTGGCATTGGCCCTACAGCAATAGCATAATCTACTGTTTCCTGATTGATAATTCTTTCAAGAACTCCAGTAACAAACCCTTTTTCACCTAAAGTTCCATCGTCTGTTGTAATAAATAGCTCAGAACAGACATTTTTCATTTTATCTTGCCAGAAAATCAAGTCTTTTGTTCTTGCACCCATAATCATGTAAACCTTATTGCCGGCTTCTTTGAAAGCTTTTGCAATTAAATAACAGGGCGCAGCTCCGTAACCGCCTGCTAAGCAAACTACTGTTCCGTATTTTTTTATGTGAGTAGGCTGTCCTAATGGGCCTACTATATCAACCAGTTCATCTCCGGGTTCTAATAAGGCAAGCTTTTTTGTTGAATATCCGACGGCCATAAATACAAGAGTTAATGCCCCGGTCTCTTTATTGATATCAGCAATAGTAAGAGGTACTCTTTCGCCCTTTTCTTCGGCTCTAAATATGATAAATTGTCCTGCTTTTGCATTTTTTACAACAAAAGGCGCTTCTACAGTAATCTCATACTGATTTGGACAAAGCTCTTTTTTTGATAATATTTTATAACCCATATATTCAAAGCTCCAAATTTATAAATACATCTTACCACAAATATAATATACACTCAATATGTTTATTAACAAAATCGGCGAATTAAATGGCAAACCTATGTTTTCATTAGATATTCTACCCAGCGTATAAGGTCAGATATTTCATAGGGTTTAGGAAGATACAAATCAGCGCCGGTATTCAATACAGCTGATTTGTCATGGGTTGAAGTTGTTACGATAATTTTTGTATTAACAAAATTTAGTTGTTTTTTTATTTCTCTGCAAAAATCAAGCCCGGACATATCTTCGCCGCTATCTATAATCAGCAGTGCCGGTGGAGAATTAATATCAAGCGTATTTACAATATCGTATCCCTGAAGCTCAAATGTTGTTCTTAAAAGTAATGCAAGAGCTTCATCAGGCTCGTGTATGAATATATTGTTTTTGATTTCATCGAGTTGAATTGAATTTGAGCCGGTAAGTTTAACTCTGTCAATTGCATAGTTTGAGCCGCTTGGAATTTTTGCGATATTTTTTATATAAAATAATCGTTCCATTAATTCGTCCGGCTTTTTAATTAATTCATAATTATCAATAATTCCGCCGATTAGGATTGATACGAAGTTGACTCGCATGCCGGCCATTCTATCACCTTTTAATAATGTATAACCCCTCTTTGCATCATATGAAGAGTAGAATTTCGGTGCGACAGTATCAAATGCGAATGTTAAGAATTCTGCAATTTTTTCTGCGCTATATGGATTGGTTATTATTATAAAATTGTTTTCATCGAGCTGGCCTAAAAAATCGGTATTATCAAGTGCAGATTTTGTAATTGCAACAAATGTCTGAATGAGTTTGTCTCCTGCAACTTGTGAATATATTTTTTTGTAGTTATCAAAATTTTTAACCCCAACAAGGAGTACAGCCGGCTTCGATTCGCTGTTAAGTACACGCTTTAAGGCTTTATGTACATATTTTTTGTTAGGCAGAAGGGTTTTGTTATCAAGGTTGGATTCAATGTCACGCCTTAAATGGGCTTTTATTCTTGTTTTAAACTCATCTATATTAACAGGTTCGCTCCAAAAATCATCAGCGCCGCTTTCCAGTACTTTTATTCTGTCTTCACTTTCTGCCGATTTTGAGAGAGCTATAATTATTGGCCTGGTATCATAAGTTAGTGTTCTGATTTTTGCGCAAAAGGAAGCAAGGTCTTCTTCTATACTGTCAGAAACTAGAATAATATCCGGCTCAATTGTTTGAATATATTTTAATGCATCTTTAAGCTTTCTGGCAATAATAACGCCGGTCTGTTCGTTTTCGACACTTTTTTTATATTTAGCCGGAAGTTCTTTCCGTTTATCTATAATTAAGACAGTTGAGAGCATTTTAGCGCATCCTCCTGATTGTAAAAAGGAAAGAGTACGTTAAATGTGGTACCCTGCTTGGAACTTTCAAAAGAAATTTCACCGTTCATATTTTCAACAAGCTGTTTTGTAATATAAAGTCCTAAGCCATTGCCCTGAGTTTTGCTTGTGAGATGGTTCTCCAGGCGGCTGAATTTTTTAAACAGCTTAGAATAATCTTCTGGTTTTATCCCTACTCCTTCATCTTCTACTCTTATACAGATTTTATTTTCAATGACTTCGGTTGTAACGGTTACAGTTTTTCCCGATTCTGAATACTTTGCAGCATTATCTACAAGATTGGTCATTATTTGCTGGAATTTATCTTCATCCAGAAGAGCTGTGGGAAGATTTGAATACAATTCCAGCTTAAACGTATGGGTTTTGTATTGTGCTTCAATTAGAGAAATAATTTTCTTGATGTTTTTATTCACATCAACTTCTTTCAAAACTTGGCTTGCTGCATTCATCTTCGATACGGACAAAATATTCTCGACAAGGTGAATAAGCCTGTTTGACTGTTCTTCAATAATTCCGATGAACTTTTTTTTGTCTTCATCTTTAATTTTATCCCAAGAATTCAAAAGAGTTTGCGAAAAACCCCTTATACTTGTAAGGGGAGTTCTTAACTCATGTGAAACTGTCGATATAAATTCTTCTTCTATTGTTGACATGGTGTTTGATTTAGAAGTTTATAAGTTTAGAAGTTTAGAAGAATTTAAATTCTTCTTCTCAACTCCTAAACCCCTCAACCTCTAAACTTTTTACTCCTCGCTCATGAATTCTTTTTTAGCTTCTTCTATTGCATCGGATAACAAATCAAGCTGGTCAGGAGTAAATGTTACCCCTTTTTTGGTAGGCAGCCAGGTTGCTCCGTCGTCTGTAGTATAAAAGATTCTCATATTCAAATAACTTTTTCCTTTGTATTCAGAAATAGATATTTGTAATTGTTCTGTGCCGCTTTTTTCAATTGTTGCTAATATTTTTGCATCTGCCATTTTATTTTCTCCTTTTAAAAATCAATATTCCATTTATTATTTACAAGTCTTTGTGTGCATGCAAGACCGTTACCTGGATCAACAACATCTGTTTCTTCATCAACATCGCAATCGTCGGTTTCTACCTGATTGTCAAATTCGAAATAAGCTGCTGAGCCGGCTGGAATCAGTATTCCGCTGTTGTTCAAGCCGAATAAGAATATATCTTTTCCAACTCTGTTTGGTCTGTCAGAACCGTTTGCATCGATATATATTCTTGTTAAGATATCATCATTCTCTGCATTAGCAAGAGTTTCTTCCTGAGCGGGTTGAATCTCTTGGAATATGACAACAGGGGTTGCTTTTTTAAACTTGTATGCGTGAGTGTCTGTTAAATAACCGTTAGGTAATGCATTGCCTTCATAATCTCTTATTGCATTTATATTATAGTTTGCAGCGTCCTCTATATCCATAAAAACTCTTGACGATGTAAATAGATTTGTATTGTCTGTAAGATAATGCTCGTCGTCATCTCCTCCTGATAAGTCACCCAAGGTTATAGAACTAAGGTTTGCCGGAGCTATTTCGTCGTCGCTGTTGTTTTGAACTTCCTGCATTATGTTTGCAATACCGTTTTGGACTAACTCTACTCCACGAGCAATTGCTTTACCGTTAATAGAACCTCTTGTGTTGTTAACAAACCTTGGTACCACTAATGCTGCTATCATACCAACGATGCCCACACAGACTAGAACTTCTACAAGAGTAAAACCGTTTAATCTTTTTTTCATATAATTATCTCTCCTTGTTTTCTTTGATTATAACATACTATTTATAAATGTTAATAATTTGTCTAATAAGTTTATTTGGGTTAAGATAGAAATATGAATACGGGGAAGATTGTCGTAGTCGATGATGAAAAAATAGTAACTTCTGCTTTTAAAACTTTATTGAAAGTGGAAGGGTTTTCTGATGCACATTTTTTTAATAACCCTAAAGAAGCTGTTGAGTTTTTAAAAGATAATCAGCCGGATTTAGTTATTTCGGATTTTATCATGCCTCAGATGAACGGATTGGAATTCCTGACAGAAGTAAAAAAAATGTACCCCGAAGTCAGCAAAATTCTTCTTACGGGCTATGCAGATAAAGAGAACGCTATCCGTGCGATTAATGAAGTCGGGCTTTATCGATATATTGAAAAACCTTGGAATAATGATGATTTAATTATCAATATCAAAAACGGGATTGAGAGAAGTTATCTTCTAAGTGAACTTCGGAAGAAGATTGCAGAGTTAGAAGAAGCTAAAAAAGAGCTTGAAAAATATTCGCATAATCTTGAACAATTAGTTGAAGAAAGAACAAAGGATTTAAAACAGTCTAATGCGAAATTGGAAGGTATCGTGAATTATTGCGCAGACGGGATTGTAATAGTCGATGAGGATGGGATTATAGAACAGGTTAATTCGGCATGCGAAAATATGACAGGGCTTGTAGAGAAAAAACTTGTTAAGGCTTCAATTGATGATTTTCTGTTTTCTGACAAAACATTTATCTCTAAAGAACTGCATAAACTAGAGTCAAACGAGCTTTTATTAAGAAATTTCTACGTAAAAAATCCGCTGAGCAATCTTGAAATCCCTGTTGAAATAAGCTTTGCAAGAATTAATCCAGATGATGAATTTAAGTGCTTTGTCGGAGTTATAAGAGATGTTACTGAGCAAAAGAAGGCGGATAAGTTAAGAGACGATTTTATTGCAACTCTGACCCATGATTTAAGAACTCCGCTCTTAGCTGCAATACAGACTTTGAAATTCTTCCTTGATGGCGCTTTGGGAGAATTGGACGAGAAACAAAAACACCTCCTTGCTACAATGCAGAAGAGTAACGAGGATTTACTGGGCTTAGTGAATGCGCTTTTGGAAGTCTATAAGTATGATGCAGAAAAACTTGTTCTTACAAAGACAAACTTCCCGATTTATCCGCTTATTGAACAGGTTTATAATGAACTTTTACCGCTTGCGCAGTCTAAGGATATGGACTTTGAGATAGATTGTTCAAATAAAGAAC